>NZ_AUCT01000003.1:300000-458908 GCF_000429905.1 Desulfatibacillum aliphaticivorans DSM 15576
CGTCAGCGTCGATGGCAAGACGGCCATGATCATCCGGTACGCCCCGGGATCCTTGATCACCCGCCACAGGCCCTGCATAGCCGCCGCCCGCCTTTTGGAGCCGTATCAGGTGCCCTTTGTCGTTGTGACAAACGGGGAGGACGCCCAGGTGTTGGATGTGAAGACCGGCAAGGTCATCTCCGAAGGCCTGGACTCCATCCCGGATAAAGCCGCCCTGGAGGAGCTTGCCAGGGACGCCGCCTTCGACCCCATCGACGACAAACGCCGGGAAATGGAATCCCGTATTATTTACACCTACGAAGCGGTGGGTGCATGCAATTGCGACATCTGCTAACCTTTACCCTCTCCCGGAATCAACAATGACTGAAAACTTGTACGTACACGGCTATTCGGAACGCGAAAAGGAGCGCCTGGAAGATCAGGCCAACACCCTGACCGAGCTTTTGCACCACGACACGGTTTATCCGCCGGGAAGCCGGGTTTTGGAAGCGGGCTGCGGCGTGGGCGCCCAGACCGTAACTCTGGCGGCGAAAAGCCCGGATGCCCAAATCACGTCCATAGACATCTCCGCGGAATCCCTGGCGGCGGCCCAGGCGAGAATTATTCAGGCCGGATTCACCAACGTGGCGTTTCAGCAAGCCAATATTTTCGACCTGCCTTTTGAAACGGAATCCTTTGACCACCTTTTTCTCTGCTTTGTGTTGGAGCATTTGCCCAATCCGGACGAAGCCCTGGACGCCCTGCAAAAAATGATCAAGCCCGGCGGAACCATTACGGTGATTGAAGGGGACCACGGCTCCACGTACTTTCATCCCCAGAATTCCTACGCAGCCCAATGCGTCCAATGCCTGGTTTATCTTCAAGCGCAAATGGGAGGAGACTCCCAGATCGGAAGGCGGTTGTTTCCGCTTTTAAAGGAAGCAGGATTCCAGGACGTACAGGTCTCGCCCCGCATGGTTTATGTGGATAGTTCCAAGCCGGACCTGGTGGAAGGATTCACAAAAAACACCTTTACGGCCATGGTGGAAGGCGTCAGGGAAAAGGCTTTGGAGCAAGGCTTGATGGATCCCAGGGCGTGGGAGCAAGGCATCCGGGGCCTGTACCGCGCCGCCGAAGAAGACGGCGTGTTTTGCTACACCTTTTTCAAGGGCATGGGGGTGAAGGAGTAGCTTCTGAAGGATAGTCGGCCTTGCCCTCGCCGCATTTGGCCCAATCAATCTTCCAGCCTCAAAAAAATTGCGCCGCCATCGGTCAGGATGGCGGCGAAGCATTTTTCACGCACTTTATGGGGCCTTCCATCAATTGCCGAAGTAGCCCCAGACTTTTTCCAAAAGCTCGGTGGTTCTGGCCGCCGGATTTTCGCGGATTTTCTTTTCCTCCTGAGCCATGATCACAAACAGGCCGTCCAGGGCCTTTTCTGTCACGTATTGATCCAGGTCCGGGGAGTAGGATTGGAGCAGAGGCATGGACGCCGTAGCCTTATCCATCATGGCCTTATAGTAGCTGGTAACCCTGGCGGAGTCTGTGGCTTCCTGCACTACCGGCTCGATTTCCGCAAAAAGCTGATCCCGGGTTTTGGTTTCAAAGTACTGGGTGGCTGCGTCGTCCTCGCCCTGGAGGATTTCAGCCGCTTCGGTCAGGGTCATGGAGGTCACCGCGCCTCCCAGGATTTCCGTGGTTTTGGGCACGGCCTTTTCGGCGGCCCGGTTCATGCTCTCCACAAAGTTGTCCACCAGTTCGTCCTGCCCCAACTTCCGCAGGATCGATTCGGCCTGCGCCAGTTTGTCCGGCACGGGAATCTTAACCAGGTCATTGCTCAAAAAGCCGTTTTCCTGTCCCAGACTGGCGATGGCCGTGGTGACGGCCTGGTGCAGGGCTTCCTTGATGCCGGAATTCATTTCCGTTTCCGACAAGCCGGAATCGGAGGCTGTGGATGTCTTTTCCGTGCTATCTTCCGAAGAATCCTCGGTCGCGGATTTCACGACGCCTTTTATCGCGTCGGCCCAGCCGGCCATGGCCGGGGACATGACGCCCGCCGCAAAAATGATGCATGCCAGCACTGCCAATACGTATACAATTGATTTCCTCATAATTTCTCCCAAGACCCTCGCGGGCTTTGCAAATTGTTTGTTTAAACGGCGCTACGCCGCGGATAGTAACTTTGTATAGACCATAGTCGTTTTCTTAAGGTCAAGCATGATATGACTCACATGGAAATTTCAGGCCCATGCCACATTAAAATAGGGTTAGCTCCAGGTCCCGGATCTTGACTAATTTAAAAAAATGAGTATTTTATTTTAAATACTTTTCATACTCGTGTTCTTATTGCCCATTCTCCTCGCCGGAATTCGTCTTGCTCAACAGGATTTTTCCTGGAATACGAGAATTTTCTATACACTGACTCTCAGTTCGCCCAACAAACAACTATTTGTTTTTTATTAAAATTTTAACAGAAATTTTTGATAATGCTTCTCGTGTCTGGGTTCTGTGAGGAGGGTGGAGCAAACCCGCTAATACCGGGCGTTATTTGAATGAGGAAAAAATGGCACGCACCTTGCTTAATAGTCAGAGCAGCCCTACTACACCGGATCATTTTTTCCAGCGCCACATAGATGCTTCCGCCCTGATCCAATTTTGTGCAGAGATCTGTCCCTGCACCCCCCTGTAAACAGGAAGGAGGTAGAACGATGCAAAAAATCGTAATCGTAAGCAGTCAGCCGGACAAAGACAATCCATTGCTGGTGGCCATGCTCAATGTGCTGTTTCCTGAGTGTGAAATCCAGGTGACCAATGGAGCCGCCGAATCTGAATTCGACGGCATCGCCAGCGAACCCATTGAATTTGATCTTCGCGCCGGAAGGGACGAGACATCCAACGTCGAATGCTGATTTTCATGCTCTATCGCCGCAGCCAAGACGGCCTGAATCTTTCGGGCCTGTTACGCCCCCTTCGCCAGGACTCTGCAGGGAGAGCGGAATGGTCCGCCTCCTCCCCGAGAGTTCCGGCGCCTGCTATTCGGCTCCGCCCTATAGGATAGCCGCACCTCTTTTTACGCCTTGACCTTTCAAACTCATAACAATCTGTAAAATAAAGATATACTTACAATAACAAAATCACAACTCTCCCGATGGGAGATCCAGGGGTTGCAAGGAGCCGACGCATTGTGATAAGCCCATTCCTACTTGGAGGGGGTTTGTTCCTCGGACCATTTTTCCATTATTCCAAACCATTGGATTGAGGATTGCACCCCGGGAGCCGAAAAGCATTTTGAAAGAGTCATTGACGCATTTCAGTAAGGAACAGATTTTTACGGTGGGAGACGCCGCAGCCATGGCTGAGGAGCTGGTTTCCAACTCTTACAAAATGTCCGCCAGCCAGTGGCTTTGGCACCGATACGACGTCAAGACCCTGGCGGACTTGGCCCCCGGTGAAATCGTGGAGGGCCCCTTCGCCCAGATCGTGCGGTATCGGGGGCAAAAATCCGAAACCTCCCTGGGCTCATCCTCTTACGACTTTTATAAAATCTGCCTCATGGACCACACCATTCTCAGCGCCCTGGAATCGGACAGGGACCTGCGGCTTTTCCCCTTCGCCTTGTACATCCTTTGCCATGAACTCATCCACATTGTGAGATTTGCAAAATTCCTCCAGAGCTTTCACGCCAGCCAGGAAGAGAAAATGGCCGAAGAAAACCGGGTGCATCAGAAAACCCGTGAGGTTCTCAATTCCGTCCGCGTTCCCGGGAAAGAGGCGCTGTTCGCCTTTTACAAAGCCTGGGAAGCCCCCATGGACGCCGCCATCGCCTCTCAATAATATCAAGCGCCCCTTTTTTATGGCCTCGGCTTTTAGCAATTATAGCTCCTTTTTCGTCCTTCAAAATCCTGAAAAGCATCTTCCTCGAAAAGAATGACGCCAAGTCAGATTTTTGACGAATAGCGCCCGCCCCTCCTTGCTTCCGCCATTCTAACGGCAGGCTTCCTTTTAAAGAAAGCCCCTAATGCCCGCATATTATTGCGGTATTTTGAATGAACTTCCAACCGTGAATACTGGCATGCTTGTTGCTCAATAGAAGCGGAAGCCTGATCTTCACCGGGCTTTTCCATTTTTTTCCAACACAACGTGAACTCCGGTATGGAAAGGAGCGCTAAATGTCACGCCGAATGAATTAGGGCGCCAAGGTTATGGGCCTTGCTTCCGCAGCAGTATTAATCACCTGCCTGGTTATGATGGGGCTGCTTGCCTGGCAGGGCAAGCAAATGCAGGCAAAGATGAAAGGCCAGATGGACGGCATGGCCCGGCAGCAAGTGGCGAACATCGTCCAGGGCTTGTACCGCATGGCTATTAATCAGGATGAAGCGATTCGCCGCTCCATGGAGTCCAATCTTCGCATCGCTCAAAAAATGGTGCAGGACATGGGCGGCATCAATATGGGCAGGGCCACGGTGGATTGGGAAATCACAAACCAGTTCACCAAAGAAAAGTCCACGATCACCCTTCCCACCATGCTGGCCGGCGATCTGTGGCTTGGGAAGAACACAAAATTTACGGCGCCCTCACCCTTGGTGGATGATATCACCGATCTGACTCACGTGACCTGCACAATCTTCCAACGCATCCCCGAGACCGGGGATATGCTGCGGGTAAGCACCACCGTAAAAAAGCTGGACGGCCAAAGGGCCATTGGGACCTACATCCCCAATATGCATAACGGCGAACCCAATAAAGTGATTGAAACGGTCATGCAGGGGGAAACGTTTTTCGGCAGGGCCTTTGTCGTCAACGCCTGGTATCTTACCGCCTACCAGCCGATCACTTCGGACGCCGGAGAAATTGTGGGCATATTATATGTCGGCGCGCCCGAGGATGAAATGCTGGAGTCCATCAAGGGCGCCATTGCTTCCACGTCCGTGGGTAAAACCGGCTATTCCTGGGTCCTGGCGGGGACCGGCAAGGAAGCAGGCTTGTACGTGGTGTCCAAGGATAGGAAATCCGACGGAAAGAACATCCTTGGAGTGAAAGATTCCGATGGAAACTATTTCGTCAAAAAAGTCATTGATAAAAGCCTCAAAGCCAACCCCGGAGAAATCAACTTTGAATCCGTTCCCTGGAAAAATCCCGGCGAGGAAAAAACCAGGGTTAAAATCCAGGCATTCACCTACTATCCGCCGTGGGACTGGGTTATTGGAGCGGGCGCCTATGAAGAGGATTTCATGGAAGCCCAGCAGGAAGTGGACAACACCATCAAAAGGCTTTTAACCATCCTGGGAGGGGCCAGCCTGGGAATCATCCTCCTGGCTTTGCTGGCCAGTTTCCTGCTGGCCAAGGGCATCAGCAATCCCGTGCAGGAAATCGTCAAAGGCCTGAACGAAGGCCTGGGCTTTGTGGCCTGCGCCTCCGATCAGGTCGCGTCGTCCAGCCAAAGCCTGGCCAACGGCGCCACCGAGCAGGCGGCCTCCGTGGAGACCACATCCGCCGCCCTGGTTGAAATGTCGTCCATGACCAAGCAAAACGCCCAGAACGCCGGCCAGGCCGACGGACTCATGAAAGAGATGGAAAGCGTGTTCACGGAAGCCAATCAGGCCATGGAGGGGCTCACACGGTCCATGGCGGAAATCACCAGCGCCAGCGACGAGACCTTCAAGATCGTCAAGACAATCGACGAAATTGCATTCCAGACCAACCTGCTGGCCCTTAACGCCGCCGTAGAGGCTGCCAGGGCCGGAGAGGCCGGTGCAGGATTCGCAGTGGTGGCCAACGAAGTGCGCAACCTGGCCTCCCGAGCTGCGGAAGCCGCCAGAAACACCGCTCTGCTTATTGAGGGCACTGTGAGAAAAATCGAACAGGGAAGCGGCCTTGTCACGGAAACCAACGACTCCTTCGGCCTGGTGGCGGGAAGGGCTTCCAAAGTAGCCCAACTGGTGTCTGAAATTGCAGAAGCCTCCCACGAACAGGCCGACGGCATCGAGCAGATCAACCACGCCATCGCGGAAATGGAAAAGGTCACCCAGCAAAACACGGGAAGCGCCGAGGAGTCCGCCTCCGCCTCCGAGGAACTGAAGTCCCAATCCCAGCGCATGCAGCAACTGGTGGCCAAGCTGTTGACCATGATCACTGGAGAAAATTCCGCCCAGGCGGCCGTTGGAAAGCGCGCAGCCAACGCTTCCGGCGGCGGCGGGCGAATAAGGCTGCCCAAAACAGACGGCAAGCAGATCACCTATTCAGGGGATTAGCCGGGCCTTAAGCATTGAGAAAATGAGTCACGGCGGTTTCAGATGATTGCAGCGGCGCCCCTGTGGGCGCCCTGCATAAGGCAGGCACAGGGGCCTGCCCATACAAACCAGCCAAAAGACTCCTGCTTTGCCGGTGCGGCATCCGCGCCCTCGTTCCCATGCTTTGCGTGGGAATGCATATGGAACTATCTGAAATCAAGGCATTTTAAAGACATAGAAAGGAGCACCAAAAACCGAAAAATCAGGAAATCAATACATTCCTTTCGTCCGCCGACCTTTCCGAATTTCAACAATCTTTCCTGGTCGCGCCTTTTGTTCTTGCGAACCCGGGAAGCACGCCGCGATTCCTGGGACGCCCGGCAATTTTCAAGCGATTGCAAAAATGACGCTGGGTTCCCGTTTCCGGAACTATGTCATGATGATTGCGAACTGCAGCAATCATCCCGCCATAATTCCTACACGGGAATGACGAACTGAGGAGGCGAATCGGGCGCATGCGGTCGTGGATGCGCGAAGGGCAACGGCCGCCCAAATGGTCCCGCAGCAAGATGCACTTTGGGGTGGCCCCCCCTACCTGTGGATAGCCCGGGCGGAGCAGTATCCCGCCCGGGTGCGCAAGCACATGGTGTGAAAACCTTATTCGTCAATTGAAGTCTACGACTCCCAAGGAACGAAAGGCCATCCCAACGCCCGGCCTTCGCTCCCATGCCTCGCCTATGCATGCTGATGGAGTTGTATGACTTCCCGTCTGATCAGTTTTTCTGGTTGAACAACGCGAAAATGCCCAAGGAGTTCTTCTTGGGATCGCCCTGGTTTTTGCCTTCCTGAGCCATGCGGATGAGCAGGTCCAGCATTTCCTTGATGGCGTTGAGCTTTTCAGGGAAATGGGGCGGATTTTCGTTGCCGTGCACCAGGATATTGTTGATTTCCAGGAGCATCTTGCGCGTGGATCGGGGGCCGAAGGTGGCCACCACGGTGTTCAACAGGTTGGTGATGAACTGATTGAAACTCTTACGCAGGAACACGCCGCCCTTCTCCCGGTTCTTGATGGGCTTAAGAACCTGATTCAGGGCCTCGGAGTTTTCGGCCAGGGTGTTATGGGGATGATAGCCCGCAAAGATGCTCAGCTTTTGCTTCATCATCTGGGGCTTGCAGTTTTCCACAATATTATAGGTCCAGCGGTTGGGAGCAGTGTCCAGAAGGCGTCCGATGGCTTCCTTTTCCTCCCTGTTCACGCCGGCTTCCCGGAACATGGCGTCCACCCATTCGCTGAGTTCGGAATGGATGTTGTCGTAGATGATCAGGAGCAATTCCGTGTAGAAAATGATCAGGCCGGAGTAATCCCCTTCCTCCTGGGATTCGTACACGGTTTCCTTTCCGGCCTTTTCGATGGCTTCCAGGGTCAGCAGGGTATGGAGAAGATGGTAAGCGCTGAAATCGTCGAAGCCGCTGGTATTGATCAGCTGACGCACGGTTTTCGAGCCGTTGATGAGGGAGATGAACCGCCTTTCGTGAGGCTTGAAGTTTTTCTCCTCGTTTTTCATGATTTCGGGCTTAACCTTAAACACCAGATCTTCCGTGGGGATCTGCTTGACAAAGTAGCACATCTCGTCGATGCGGTACATTGCCTCCATAATGATGTTCATTATGTCGATTTTGGTGTCCAGAGCGCCCTGGGGAACCAGGTTGGAGTCATGATATTCGAAGTAGCCGGTCTTCCAGGAAAAAAGGTCAAAGATAACCTCTTCCGCCTGCTTATGAATGGTCTCCCTTAGCATTTCTTCAGTGATGAAGCCGCGCTGCACCAGCACGCTGCCCAGGGCCTGTTTCTTCTGTTGGGAGGCAGTGAGGCAATAGGTCAGGTCATTGGCGGAGATCATGCCGTTTTTGCGCAGCAGGTCGCCCAAGCGGGTTTGCTTCTGGGACCCGGCCGCCGAGATGACGCCGCCGTTAAGCACAAATATTTTGACCTCGTTCTCACCATTGGTAAGGTGGAGCGTGCCGGTTCGCTCTTCATTGGACAACAATTGGAGGATGCTGGCCAAAGAGGCTGGTTCAAAATTTCCCTTTAAATTCATAAGCTGATCTTCACCCTGATTCGCTCGATCATTTCTCCTGAATATGATTGGGCTTTTTTATTGCATTTGTCAAGAATCTTAAGGCCCGGGTCGGGTCACCCTCGTACCAAAGATATCATGCACGGATTATACCAATAATGTCAATCCTGCGAGACGCCCATTACCTTTTGCGCCGCCTCCCTCACCCTGGGCTCCGGATCGTCCGCATAGGCCGCCAGAGCGCCTTTGGCCAGCTTGTGCGGAATGCCGGCCAGGGCGAAAGCGGCGGCGGCGCGAACGGATGCCGCATACTCCTTTTTGGAGAAAAGGGTTTTTTTGTACGAAAGAATTTTTGACAAAGGCACAATGGCTTCCGGGTCGGCCAACCTGCCTAAAGCCTGGCAGCAGGCTTCCAAAAGTTCGGGCGCCTTGTTCACATCCATTTGCTTGACGATGATGCCAGCGCTTCCCGGAGCGGCGGTTTTGCCCAGGCAGACAACCGCTTCCTTAGCGATCTCCGGCCTTTCGTCGTCCAGGAGGTTGCTTAAAATGTTCACCACATAGGGGGCGTTCAGGCGCTCGGCCAAGGCGAACCCCGCCTTTCTGACCGACGTGTTGGAGTCCGCCAAAAGAAAGGTCAACTCCGTTTTCAGGTCCGTGGTAGCGGTGTCGATAACTTCCACTATGCGGGCTTTTCGTTTGCCGCTGTTTTCGTTGACCAATTCCTGTTTCAGCTTCTCCACCGCCTGATAGCCGATCTTTTCCAACTGGCTGGCCGCTATCTGACGGGTTCTGACGTCGTCATTATCCTTGATGATGTTCAACAACAGCCGGACTCCCGAGTCCCCCATGCCGCCCATCAGGGCGAAGGCCGATTGCTGACGGAACCCCTCTCCCGAGGCCACATCGGCCATGAGGGTCAGGGCCATGTCTCCCTCCGGCTGCCGGGTCAGAGCTTCGGGTATGATGCCTTCGGGGTCTTCCATTTCCATGGCTTCCCTGCGTCTGGCAAAGTGCCCGAAAATCCAGGTGGCCAGGGAGTATTCCCCGATGCGAACAAAGTTGGCGGCGGTATCGTACAGCAGCGAAGCCATGTTTTCCAAGAGCTGCGCGTCGCTCTCCGCCGGCAGGACGGCCAAAAGGGGATCCACAAGCAGGGGCGCGAACCGGGGCTCAGGAGAAAGCTCCGGGGCGTTCAGCAACTCCCGGCAAGTTTCCAGCACCTGCTCCCGGCGCCCTTCCTCGTTTTCGGAATATTTATAGAACAGAACCTCCAGGACTCTTGCCACGCCTTTTTCATTTCCTTTGAGAAAAAGGTCCCGGATGTTCTCCACCGAAGGCTCCAGGGAAATATCCTGTTCCTCCGACTCGGGCGGCATCTCCAGATCCCCTTCGTCGCTTTCCAACTCCAGGGGCTCTTCAACCTCTTCTTCCTCTTCTTGGCCGCCCTGCCCCTCCCCGGCGGCTTGCAGGGCGATTTGATCGGCCAGGACGTCGTAGACGCTGATGTTGAAATAGATGGTGGACAGCTTATTTTCCATGCCCACATTGGCCCAAAACTCGTCGGCGGTTCCGTCCTGGGGCTGCTTGCCCACGTTGGCCAGAAAAACCGTCAGCTCCTGCTTGGAAGCTTTTTGATAAAAAGTCACGCTTTTCAGGCAGGCGGACTCCAAAAACTTAAGCATGAAAGGCGTTAGCTTGTCGAAAACCCGGGCGTCCACCTTGTTGCCGTTCAACAGCAGGGATTGGTCCACCCCGGCCAGGGTCATGACTTCGTGCTTGTCCAAAAAGACCTTGAGGATTTTCATCACTTCCTCAATGGACTCCTGGGCCACCGGGCCTGATGCGGGATAGAGTTTGAGCTTGCTGGCGGAGCTTAGCAGAGTTTTAACCACCTTGGCGGCCAACACCTGCTCTTCGCTGCCCAGTTCCGTTTCCTTGCTTGACGCTCCCGAAGTCTGCTGTTCTTCGCCCGACACCTGGGTGTAGGTGACCTGCTTGACCTGGACCCGTCTGAGCCTGTTTTCCGTGGAAAACTCTTTCCAAAAGCGTTTGTGGATGTTTTTGGGATCCACCTCGCTGATGCCTTCCACCAGCCGGACCAGTTCCGCCAGGGTGGCGCCGTGAGAAAAGGCAATGCTCTTCAGGTCCATGGTCCCCATAAACCCGGAAAAGGCTTCGGAAACGGTTTTGATCTCCGGGATATCCAGGGCGTCCCCGTTGGCGTAAATAACATCCTTTTCCAACACGATGGTCAAACGGGGCGTGTGAACCAGCACGGTTTCCAGGACTTCCTTGAACTTGTTGACCGCATTGGCCGTCAAGTCGCTGCCCGTGGGGTACAACTTGGTGTTGCGAATGGCGATGAGCAGGGCGCGAATGACCTTGGCCGCCAGAGGATAATGCTCGGGAGCCAGGGGCTGGTCCGGGGCCTGGGCGTCGTCGTCCCATTCGGGAGTGCGGCCCGAATAGCTTTCGGCCTCATCCGGGTTGAAGATCATTTCGTTTTGCTGGGCCTGGATTTGCTCGTAGAGCTTGGCTTTTTCCAGGTTGGCGGAACGCTGATAATGATACGCCAGGATGGCGGGGGACGGCATAAGGCGCTTCTTGTAGAGCTCCTCCTGGTAGTCGCCGATGTTCTCGTGCAGCCGCTCCTTTTCCTCCTGGCCGATTTTTCCGTAAATGACCTGCCGGACCTGGTTGCCCAAGAACCGGATGTTCTCGTCGTTCATATGGAAGGTGGCGCTGACCAGCCCCTGGGCCGCCGCATTGTCCAAAAAGTCCAGGACCGCGGCTTCGTCCATTTCCGAGCTGCCGGTCAAAAGGCTTAAGGTCACGGCGTCTCCAAAAGCGGAGGCCCGGTCCAAAAGGGCCTGGCTTTCCTGATCCAGGGAAGCCACCTTTTGGGAGATGATTTCGTCCATGGACCGGGGCAGATAGTCCTCCTCAATGGGGTCCACCACCCAATGGCCGTCCGCGCGCCGGATTTTTTCGTCAAAAACCAGCTTGAACATGATCCCGTTGAAAAACAGGGGATTGCCCTGGCTGACCTGGGCGATGTCTTCGCACAACTGCTCGGGCAGCCTCACACCGGGATAGAGCTTATTGAAATGGGCTTCAATTTCCTGGGGCGAAAGGGGCGTCAGGTGTATGGTTTCCAATGGCGCCATTTCGATCACCGACTGAACGAATCGCCACAGAGGGCCGTGTTCGCCGTCCGCCTGGAGCGCATCCGGACCGCTTCCGCACAGGAACAACGGCAGGGATTTCTGCGCAATCAAATGCTTGAATATCAGCAGAGACGCTTCGTCCACCAGGTGCAGGTCGTCCACCAGGACGATCAAGGGTTTGTTCTCGATCAGCTTGGGAATAATCGAGGCCATGGCGTTGAACACGTGCTCGCGTTTTTGGGTCTCGTCTCCCAGGTCCACATCCGCCGCCTGCCGGGTGTGTATGCGCATGTCGCCCGAAGGCACAAAGGCCGAGGAAAGGGCGCACAATGCCACAGGGTCCAGGTTCGCCAGGATCTCCCCCCCCTTGTCCTTGCGGCGATAAAGCAATTCCTGCACCAGGTTGGAAACCAGGTAATAGGGCCGGAACAATTCCTGCGTCACGCCGGCGAGTCTGATGCGGGCGACCTTGGTCTTGGATAGCTGGGTGTTGATGGTGTCCAGAAAGGAGGTCTTGCCCATGCCGGGCCCGCCTTCCACAAGCACCAACTGGCTTTCGCGCTTTCCAAAGCGTTTAAGCGCCTGGGAAACCTGCGCCAATTGGCTTTTACGGCCGGCGTTTTTCGCTGCATCCTTGTGCAGCATGCTTTCCGCAGCTTCGTTCTCCGGGCTGATTTCCGCGGCGTTAATGGCCCGGTCCCCGCCCAGGTCTTTGGCCATTTTGAGGGCGGTCAGGGCTCTTTCCACAAAGGTCTTGTCAGACTCGGCGTCTTCCGGCGCCGTGGTGATGCTGACGCTGATGGTAAACGGAATTTCCAGGGTGGCGTCCTCGGAAATATAAGGCGCCCCATGGACCGCGCTGATAAGTTTTCTGCCTATGGTGACTGCGGTTTTCTTGGGCTCTTCAGGCAGCAGAATGACAAACTCGTCGGCGCCGTACCGGACGGGAGTGGACCCTTCCGGAGCGGCTTGCTTCACAAGCTCGGCCAAATGCTTAAGGACTGCCGTGCCCAGATCCCGGCCCAGGGCGTCGTTGATCTGGTCAAGGTTGTCGATATCCACAAAGACCATGGAAGTGGGACGCGCTTTCAAGTCCCCCCATTGGACCCTGAACTCCAGATGATTTTTAATAAACCGCCGGTTGCGAAGCCCCGTAAGCTCGTCGTCGAAGATCATGCTCGTGGGATCTTTGCCCGAGTTTTCCAGAAAAAAAACCAGATCCGCAAGTTCTTCCATGTTTTTCAGGCCTATATAATGAAAAGATTTATGGAAGGGCCATAGCCCGGGAAGTCAATGCCAGGATGAATTTCGCTTTGTCCGTTCAGGCTATTTTTCGCCTTTTTTGGAATAACCGCCGGCAGGGACTAGCTTCCTAATTTTCTACAATGCAACTCGTTAGGATATTACAGGATTATCGCAATAGCTTCAAGGATAAAACAGTTTGGGAAGAATTAGGAGCGCCAAGGGGGCGAAACGGAGCCTCCATGCTCCCGCTTTAGGGACGATAAACCAAGGTTAGAGGAGCATACAAAACCGGGCCTCCGATGACCGCTTGAAACAATGCTTACTATCCATTTTCGGCAGGATTGAATCCACGGGGACAGCCCCCGGTTCAGTATTCCTTGGCGGGATCGTAAGTCCGCAAAAACAGGGAGACTGCCGCCCCGCCCGTGAGAATCAGGGCGCTTCCCATGAGAAAAACGTAGGGAAGGCCGTATACGTCCAGAATGATCCCGGACAAAATGGGGGAGACGATCATGCCCAGGCTCCAGGCTGCGTCCGTGATGCTCATGAGAGACGCCATGCCCATGGTGCGTCCTAACTGGGCCGTGATGACCAGACCTCCGGGCAGGGCCAGCCCGTTGGCCGCGCCCATGACAATATTCAGGACCAGAACCAGAAAAAATCCTTTCACCATGGGCATGCCCAACACGGCGAAACCGGCTAAAAAGGTTCCGAAAATAACCAAATATTTAGGATTGACCCGGTCCGCCAGCCTGCCGCTGAACCGCTGCAAAAAGGCGATGAGAAAGATGTTGGCTGAAAGCAGAATGCCGACCTGGGAGCTGGACATGTCCATTTTCAAACCTAGAAGGGGCAGGAATGTGTATACCGCGCCCTGGCCTGAAGCGGCCAGAAAACGCATAAAGATGATGCCCAAAGCAATCCGGTGGCGGACGATCTGGCCCACTGATGACCGGGCTTGATTTTCCTTGAATGATCGGGTTTCCGCGTCCGAAGGAATGACGATGACCACCAGGATGCAGGTGATCAGGGCCAATAGCCCCATGGCAATAAAAGCGGAGTCCATGCCGAAATGATCGCGAAGAGCGCCGCCCAGAACCGGCCCGGCGCCCAATCCCAGCATGACGGCCATGTTCAGGGTGCCCATGTACAGGCCCAGCTCGTGCTTGGGGGCGATGTCCGCAGCCAGGGCCATGGCGATGGGAACCACCATGACCGACGCCATGCCGTGGAAAATCCGTACGGCGATAAGCGTCTCGGCGCTGCCCGCCAATACGTACATGACGGACATGAAGGTATAGGCGATCAGCCCGGCCGTGATGAATTTCTTCCTCCCCAGGCTGTCGGAAAACCTTCCCATAAACGGCCCGAACGCGGCCTTGGAAAGGTTGAAGCTGGCGATGATCAGGCCCACCATGAATCCGCCGGCCCCAAGCTCCACGGCGTAAACCGGGATCAAGGGCCAGATGATGCCCAGCCCGATCATGGAAACGCCCACGGAGACAGACAGCAAAAACAGGATGCCTGAAGAGGATTTGGCCATAGGCTACAAGCCCCGCATCCATTCCGGCTTTAGCTGGACGTTTCCGGCCAGGGCCTGATCCAATGTCGCCAGGACGGCCTCTTTGTCCCGGGGGAACTTGGCGTCAATAGGCAAATAGTTGCTGGCATGGACGGACCGAAACGATCCGCGGCTTAGATTCGTGTGCTCAACCAACTCCCGCAATTCCCTGATGATGCCCAAAGGATCGGGCATGTCAAATTCTCCCCGCTCATAGGCTTCGCCCAAGGGGGTGTTGCGCAAGGGCATGAGGCTCAGGGCGCTGACCGCTTCGGGGTCGATCTCCGAAAGAGCGCGGCCCGTCTCCCGGGCGTGCTCCATGCTCAAATGGGTCTGCCCCAGGCCCAACAGCACGATGGAAACCAGCTTGATGCCGGATTTTCTCAACCTCTTGCAATGGTGAATCAAATCCTCGGGAGTTCCGCCCTTGCGGATGTCCTTCCGCACCTGGGCGTGGCCCGACTCCAAGCCCAGAAACACCGCTTTCAGCCCGTTATCATACAGCCATTTCAGGTCTTCGTCCGACTTCAACATGATGGACTTGAGATTGGCGTAACAGGTGGTGCGCCTGACCCAGGGCAGCTTGTCCCTGATCTCGCCCAAAAGCCATTTCCAATGCTTCATGGGCATGATAAAGGCGTCGCCGTCCATGACGAAAACCCGGTCCTGGCGCTTGCAGTAATGCCGGGCGAACCGGAGGTCGCTTTCCAGATGCTTGCGGTCCTTGATGGCGAATCTCTTATCCTTGTACGCGCCGCAAAAGGTGCATTTGGAATGGGAGCATCCCAAGGTGGCCTGCAGCAGGATGGAATTGGCCTCGCTGGGCGGCCGGATGCAATTGCCTACATAATGAAACCCGTTGGGGATTTCCTTTTCGCTCATACTGATTGTTGCTCCGTGCTGATAAAAATTGCCTCCACCCGTTCCCTTTTAATGGGTTTGGCCGGCTTTGTCACTGTATTTGTGCATTTATCATAGCCTTTCAATCTTCCAGGGATGACTGCAGGGGCCGTGCGATGGGGGAATTCGGGGACATGACCTGATCTCGGGCATGAGTTCCAAACCGGAGCGGCGCCCAATGAGATCAGGATCGTATCCCCCATGAATTCCCGGGTATTGTTGTACAATTGAAAGTGTGCATTATCTTGTGTAAAATATTTTTGTTGTCGGATGAACCTGCGTGCACACGTTTTCGATTCCGGATACGCCGGAGGAAATTGACTCTATGCCTTTTCGTCATAGCCTCAGAATGCAGAACCATCCGACCTACCCGCTCAACCTTCGGGATTGTAAGTAGCGCTTTGAAATTAAGTAGGTATGTAGGCGGCTTAGATCTATCTATATACCAGAGCCCGAGAGTCATGGTTCCTTCCCCCCTGGCGGGGGAAGGACAGGATGGGGGGGACTGTCCGTAATACCGAACAATATCACCCCCACCCCAACCCTCCCCCGTCAAGGGGGAGGGAGTTTTTGGGACGCCGGCTTTGATGTTTAATACCTCATAGCCCACTGCATTTTCTTGAATATGTTGAGAAAACTTGATTCCCGGAAGTAGCGTCAAAAAAACCTCGGCCATTCATGGAGGAAGGCATGGCGATAAATGCAAAGGCGAAGCGTTTGGCCCTGATGTACTGGCCCCTGGCGGTCACGTTGATTTTTCTGGCCCTGGCTGCGGGAGGACCGCTGGAAAAAGCCTATCGCGCCGTCATGCGCCCCATGGCGGAATACAACGACTCCTTTTTGGAAACCTCCGTGCGCGACACGGCGCAATTAATGATTCCCATCGGCCTGGCCAAGGGAGCGGCGGACATCATCGAAGGCACGACCCTCCAGTTTGAGGCCGGCGTGGTCTTCGCCAATGCAGGCACGGAAATGGAGGTGGGCGACGCCCTCCAGCCTGTGCTGGATTATTTGAATCTGGCCTGGCGCATTCTCATCCTGAGCATCATATTTTCCACGGTGACCAAAAGCGTGCTCCAGGGCTGCTATCCCGTGGCCCATATTTTGTTGATCGTATCCCTGTCCGGGTTTAGCCTGTGGTTTCTGATCCGGCCGTGGCTGAAGGAAACCAACGCCTGGGCCGTTTCCGTGGAACGCATATCCAAAATGACCCTTTTGGCGGCCATCGTGTTTTTACTGGTGCTGCCCTTGTCCGTATACTTAGCGGCGAACCTTTCCCAGGCGACCACCGCGCCCTTGGAGGCGTCTTTGTTTTCGTCCTTTGAAGAAGCGGGGCGGCATTTTGACGTGTCCGAATTCCACAGCATCGACAAAATCACCGACAAAGCCAAATTCCTGTACGACAAGTCCCTGGAGTTGATGCAGTACTCCCTGACGGCGACAAAAGACATCGCCATGAGCGTGGCGCGGCTGTTTGTGATCAAGCTTTTGAACGGCGTGGTTTTCCCCTTGGGTGCGCTGGCCTTTTTGCTGTGGCTCCTGCGGGGCGTCTTGTATCCGGCCCTGGGCCTGACCCAGACCGGCCTCGCCCGTGAGGATTTCAGAAACCTGAAGCTGTGGACCCGGTCCGAAAAGGACGAGGAGCGGTCTGCTTCATAAAAAGAGCGCGGATTTTACCCTGTTTCGTCCTTTTTTTTGATTTGGGCTTGCCAGCGTTGATCCTGACACAATTCCTCAAAGCTGTCGCGGCAGACGGTTTATGGGGACATCCCTGATTATTCCACGAGGGGTTTATGTCCCCCAGGTCATATTGACGTCATGATAGGCAAGAATCAGACCCAGGGGGTTATCATGGAAAGGGTTGACAACAAAGGCAAAGGCTGATGCTTATGCCGCTGGACCGCCTGGGGGACTGACTGGGCTGAGCCTGATGGCGACTGGGGGAGGGCTTTACTTTTTTAAAGCGTCCCCTGAAGCCCAAAAATCTTTACCAGTCTGCCTTTCTTTCCAAACATCCAAGGTTGTGATGCTTATATATGATGTCATTATAGTTATTGATTTCACCTCGTATTTCGGATTTGTATTTAACCAAATCTCCATTCTCGATTCTGGCATACACCCGGATATAATCCCAGTTATAAATTGTCGAATCAGGTATAAAGAATTCCATAGTCAAGCATTCATCTTTGATGGCATAAAAGCCCATAGTGGCCCCTGAGAAATCCTCAGCAATTTCGACAGTCGGCATTGTCCCAGAGAACCCTTTTAGCACTCGCCCATTTGGCCAAAAGCGATAATATGTGTATGATTTATGAGTAAAATCCCTATTAGTAATTGCATATGAGTTTACATAAACTGCGTTGCAATCTATGGATGTCTCTCCAAGAACCTCGTAGGGACCAATTTGAAATTGCGGATTTTTTGCCCAATGCCGTCCGTCAGGCCAAACAACATCTGTTCTTTGTGAACATGCAAAAAAAAAACAAACAAGCAAGTGTGGAAATGGCGACCATTCTTTTTAAAATTTTCAATCTTCCTCTCCCTTTGCTTTCACTAACGTCATGAATGAAATGGCGAATTCTCGGAAGTCATCTCTTTCTTGTAAGTACCGAAATCGTGGGATATCTCTTGTGTCATGAACCACATGTTGTCCATTCATAGGTCTTTCAGGGGACGTCTTTGATTAATTCACTAACTTTTAATTATTATTAAAATTAATTGGTTATATTGCCTAAATCCAAAAAATTACCGATTTGGCGGGCGTTTATATCAGGGGAAGGGGCGTCCCTGCCATGGCGGCCTATCCTCAACATTGCCGTATTTTTATTCGAATGTCAAAGACCTCGCCCAAAACTAAGGATGGGAAAAAACCGATTCCCTGCGTGCGGGCGTCAACCGAAATTCCATTTTCCAGGTCCCCTTTAGTATTTTAGGGACGCAGGGTGTTTTTAGCGTTGGGAAAGAGATCAGGTCGCGCCTTTTGCGCCCCGCACCCAGGCAGCAAACTACGCTGCCTGGGGCGCCTAAAGACAAGGACAGGGACTCTGGATTCCCGACAGGGGCGTTCGGGAATGACAAACCTGTCTGCGCCCCTGCGCGAAGCGCCATTTTTAAGTTTTGATCAAACTTTTTTAAAAGTTTGCCGCCGGAGGCAAGTCCTTAAGTCGTTACGCAGTTTGCCGCCGGAGGCGCGCTGTTATGTAGTTATTTCATTACGCAGTTCGCCGCCGGAGACGTGCTGTTAGGTATTTATGCAGTTGTTCATTTGGGCAGTTGGCCGGAAGTTTTTTTAGCCTTTAATTGAAAGGCCAGGAGTGGTATTAGGGATATGAAATCGACTGTGTAAATGATTCCTGAGGGGGGGGATTATGCAAAATAAACAGCATGAAAATTGCGGCCGCATTTTTGTTTGCGCACGCCGGGAGGATTTTTACGCCCCGCAGCCGGCCCTGCATTTTTCCGAGACGCCCGCCCCGCAGCCTGATGAAAAGGGAGGCGCGCCCCGATCTTCGGGCGTGTGAATTGTATGGCGAATGTCCTGCTCATAAAAAATCGAAAACGGGAATATACGGACCATTACCTGGCGACCTCGCCGCCTTTGGGAGTCTTGTACTTGGCGGCTTACGCAAGGGAGCAGCGCCCCGGCAAGGATGTTTTCACCATGGTCGACGAGCGGGTTTACGCCAAAACTTCCAGGGAGTGGGAGGCGTATCTGAAAGACCTGCAACCGGAAGTCATCGGCTTCAGCAGCATGTCCATCGAACAGGATCAGGTGGATTATTTGCTGCCGGTTTTCAAACGCGCCCTGCCTCGGGCGAAAATCGTCATAGGCGGGCCTTTGGCGTCGTCCTCCGGGGCCCGGCTTTTGGATGACGCAAACATTGATTATGTGGTCAAGGGCGAGGGGGAAATCCCTTTTACGCAATTACTGGAAGCCCTGGACGGGAATGAGGATTATCCTTTTGATCAGATTGCCGGGCTGGCTTTTCGGGATGATTCGGGAAAAATCATCGATAATCCGCCTTCCAAAAACCGGGCCGACCTGGACGACCTGCCCTATCCGGCCTACGATCTCATCAACCTGCAGGATTACGTGGGCCGGGACCGCATGACGCCGGTGCGCACGACCCAGTTATACGCGCCGTTGTTTACGTCCCGGGGATGCCCCTATCATTGCATATACTGCCACGACATTTTTTCAGGAAAGTTCCGGGCCATGAGCGCCATGCGGGTGGTGAACGAAATCGAGCACATGATCAACGCCTACGGAGTGCATGAGTTCGAGGTTTTTGACGACATTTTCAACCTGGATAAACAACGGGTCAAAGACATTAGCGCCGAGATTAAAAAACGGGGGCTGGAAACCTATTTCACTTTTCCCAACGGAGTTCGAGGCGATATTCTGGACCGGGAAACACTGGAAGCCTTAAAGGACATGGGAACCGTGCACATGGCCTTCGCCGTCGAGACGGCCTCGCCCCGCATCCAGAAGGTTTTAAGAAAGAACATCAACCTGAAAAAAATCCGCGAGAACATCGCCATCGCCGCGGACCTGAAAATTTTCACCTGGGGCTTTCTCATGATGGGACTGCCCAAGGAAAGCCGCTGGGAGTTGTGGAAAACCATCTGGTTTGCGACCTCGTCCAAGCTGCACGGGGCGTATTTTTTTCCGGTGGTTCCCTTTGAAGGCACGGAACTGGCCCAAAAATACGAGGAGGCCATTGAAAGTCATGGGGAAAAACGCCTGTGGGATTATTTTCTGCCGGAAGGCGCTTTGGGCGCGGTGGGCCCCCGGGAGCTGTCAATCATGCATTCCCTGGCTTATTTCATCTTTTTTTTCAACCCCTGGCGCGTGTATTTGATATACACCAGCGGAGTAGCGCCGTTTAACCATTTGGTTTCCCTGGCTTTCGGCATTGTGCGATACATTGTGGCGGACAAAATCCTTTACACGATAAAGGCCAAGGCGCGAAAAATTTTTAAATTCCGCATCACCCCCAGGACTGCGTAGGGATTATGGGAAAAGCAAAGACTTCATCCGTCCGGTCCGGCATGCGGACAGGCGCTTCCCAAGGCCTAAACAAGGTCCGAAGCAGGCTGTCCGAGCGATTTTCCCGGTTCGACGATCCCCTGTCCCGGCTGATTCTGACGGCCTATAAGGACGCGCTCATGCCCTCCATGAGGATGATGTCCGCGCCTTTGTTCGGGGCCACGGCCATGATTTCCCTGACCTATCAATGCCAGTGCCAATGCCCCCATTGCGGATCCCGAACCAACCAGCAAAAAAACCGGCCAGAGCTTTCCAAGGGCCAGATCATCGACCTCATAAAACAATGCAGCAAGGCCGGGACGGCCAACCTGTATTTGTTCGGTGGGGAGCCCCTGCTGCACCCCAACCTGGACGATTTCGTCAAAACCGCCAAAGGCCTGGGCATGCGGGTGAGCATGGACACCAACGGCTATCTGCTGGATTCGGACAGGGTGAAAAGCCTGGCCGCCCTTGGGACGGATCACGTCAGGGTGAGCATTGATCACGCCCGGCCCAGGCTCCACGACGCCTTTCGCGGGGTGGAGGGGCTACACGCAAAGGCTGTGCAGGGCGTCAGGCTATGCCTGGAAAACGGCGTTCGCTGCGATGTGTCCGCGGTGGCCACCCAAAAAAATCTGGCCGACGGAAGTTTGCAGGCCATCCTGAACCTGGCGGACGGCCTGGGCGCCCGGGTTCGTATGCTCACTTCCATCATGTGCGGCGGCTGGGAGGGGAAAAAGCGCGTGGTGCTTTCCCGGGACGAAATCGCTCAAATGCGCAAGCTGCTTAAGCCCGGCAGGGTTTACTGGGAGTCGGACTGGATTAACCATCCCCAGGCGCCGTTTTCGTGCGCGGCCCTGGACAGGCTCATGTTTCACGTGACGGCCTTCGGCGACGTGCAGCCCTGCTGTTACATGGAAGAACGGTTCGGCGCCGTGACAAACGAGCCGTTGTCGGATATAGTTCTGAGAATGTGGCGGTCCGATCTCACCCGAAGCTATAAGCGATTTCACGACTGCCCGGTTAACCGGCCTTGAGAGTTCCCGTGAAAAAAAGAGGGGTATTGCATGTCCCGCGTTTTATTGATTAAAGCCATGAGAAAGGCGGTTCTGGAAACAGGAGACTCCGTCGCCCCTCCCCTGGGATTGTTGTGCCTGGCCGCCTATGCAAAAAAAGTGCGTCCGGGAAAGGATCAGTTCACTATCCTGGATGAACGGATTCACCCAAGGACCCCAAAGGAATGGATTGCTTATATTAAGGAACTGAGGCCGGATTGCATTGGCCTCAGCGCCATGAGCGCCGACGCCGACCGGGTTGGCGCGCTGATTCCTTTCCTGAAAGACAACTTCCCGAAAATACCCGTCGTCTTGGGCGGCCCCCTTGCATCATCCGTGGGCCCTGACCTGATAAAACACATTCCCGCGGACTATCTGGTTATGGGAGAAGGGGAAAAGGCGTTTGTAAGCCTTTTGGAAATGTTCGAACAGGGGCTCTCTCATCCCGGCAGGGAAATCAGCGGCCTGGCCTTTTCAGACCCGGACGGTAAAACGGTTTGCTGGCCAAAAAACAAAGATCTGATTGACGTCAAAAGCATGCCGTTCCCCGCCTATGACCTGATTGACCTTAAGGAATACCAATATCAGCCCCGAATGACCCCCATGAGCACGAAAGAGCCCTACGCGTACATAATGACGTCTCGGGGATGCCCGTATCACTGCATATACTGCCATGACATTTTTTCAAAAAAATTCCGCCCCATGGACGCCTTACAGGTGGTGGACGAGATTGAGCGGCTGATAACGGATTTTGGAATTCATGAGTTTGAAATTATCGATGATGTATTTAACCTGAACAAAAAGCGCGTTCTGGCTATATGCAGTGAGATCAAAAGGCGGGGGCTGAAAACGGCGTTCACTTTTCCCAACGGGCTCCGGTCGGACATTTTGGACCGGGAAGTTTTGGAGGCCCTGGCTTCGGTGGGAACCTACCACATCGATGTAGCCGTGGAGTCGGCATCCCCGCGCATTCAAAAACTGGCCCAAAAAAATATCAACCTGGAAAAACTGGAGGAAAACGCGGTGATTGCTTCGGAATTGGGAATTTTTTGCTGGGGCTTGTTTATGCTTGGCTTTCCCACGGAGACCCGGCGTGAAATCCTGAAAACCCTGTTTTGGGCGTGGAAAAGCCCGATGCATGGCGCCTTTTTCTTCATCGTGATTCCCCAGGAAGGAACGGAGCTGGCCCGGAAATATTGCAACAAAAAACCCGGCGACTCGAAAGTGGGAAGCCCTTTATATTTTAACGTCAAGGATAGCCTGACCCATGTAAGCGCAACGGAATTACGGATGTATCAATCCCTGGCCTATATTCTGTTTTTATGCAGTCCAAGACGGTTGTGGGCCATATACCGGCATATCTCCAATAACGGGCGCCGAATTTCCGGAACCATTTTCCGCTTTTTGGACTATCTTTTGCTGCAAAAGACGAAAAACCTGGCCAAACAGGTTTGGGGGGCGGCCGCAGGGCGTTTTGGGCAAGGCGCCGGACAAAAAATCTAAAAGGATGATTAGGGTGTAAATGGACAAAGGCGGAGCAATAGCAGCGACCGCACGCGGCGTATTCATGAACCGTTGGGTTTTTCCAATTTGGACGGCCTGGGCGGTTTTTCTGTATATGCACGGCGTCCTGATCCTCTGCTGCACCGAAACCGTAACCAGCCTGTCCGCGGTCGTACTCCTGTTTACTCCCGTAATGCTCTTTGAATGGCGGGCGACCAAAAAATATACAGACCTGCATCCCCGATCCCAAGGCTCGGCCCCTTCCGGCCGAAGGCGTTTTTATTACTTGTTGTGCAACGTGGTCATGTGGGCCATGTTTTACGGTATCTTTGTGGTCTACATTTTAGTCAAGCTCCGGGCGACCCCCGGGTTTAAAGTTTACTGGTCGTTTTTTCTGGTCAACAATTTCTTGATGTGGCGCTCCGTCATGGGCTGGGCCTGGGTTGCGCTGGCTTATTGGATGGTCATGTATTACCTGCTGGCCGTCCGGGCGGGAAGATTCAGGCTGATCTGCGCGGTGTTTCTGCCCTTGGCCATTACGACGACAATTTTTATCGTGCAATGGAAAATCGGGGGCGCAGGAGCAGCCTCGGACGAAACCATCCTATCCCAGGCGGGCGTGGTCAAAATCATGGACGTGGGGGAAGTCGCCCAGGCTTTGCTGCGGGATTACCCGGACAATCTCACCTACCTGACTCCCCTAGGGACGGGGTTTAAAACCCGCGGAGAAATCAAGGCGTCAAACAAGGTGCGGGAGGTGTTTTACGATGAGGAGTTGAACGCCGTGTTCGCCTTTTACGGAGGAACCTATTACGCCTACGGCAGCACCACCATTCCCGCCATCGTAAAAAAGGACCTGGGCACCGGGGAGATCTCTTATTTGCTGACGGAGCACAACGTGCGCCGGGTGGAAATGACCGGGGACAGCATGTTTGTGGCGCCCTGGCACGACAACCATCTATACGAAATCTCCAAAAAAGACCTGTCCATCGTCCGTTCCATCCCGGTGGGAGGCTACGTAACGCCCATGCTGTGGGAGCCCATGGACATGGCTTTGGACGTGAACGGAAAAGCCCTGTACATTGCCACGTCCATGTATCCCAGCATAGCGGTGGTGGACCTGGAGGCCAACCGCCAGGTAAAAGTCATGCCGCTGTACGAGCCCGGAACCCTGAGCGAGGGGGGCTGGGCCTGGTGCATTTCCCAGTCCAGGGAAACCCGGCTCTTATACATGGTGGTCGCCACCTGGCAGGGAAGGGACATTTCGGAAATCGACCCGGACTCTTTGAAAATCCTGCGCACCCAACAGTGGGACTTGTTTTCCCTGACCTCCATGGCCCTCACTCCGGAAGAGGACGTCTTATACTGTCAGTCCAATGTATGGGACGGCCTGACCAAGGTGCGTATGAAGGATTTCGCCATCGAAAGGGTGTATGAAGGCGAACGCCACGCCAGGTATCTTAGCCTGGACCCGAAGCGCAATGTCATCTACGTCCTGGGCTATTGCTCGGGCAAGGTTTTTTCCATTGACTTGGAAAGCGGAAAACGGCTTTGGGAAATCCGGGTGGGAGGCAGGCCCCACGGCATGCATTTGGACTCCCAGGACCGGTTGTGGATTCATTCCATGTCAGGAGTTTTTCGCATAGACCTGCCCTCCGTCTGGAAAGACAAGTAGCATCCAGCAAGCCCCTGCCCGCGCCTCCTGGATTGCGGCCTAATTTTCTTGCCCTAAACGGACTTCGCAGTCTATTATCAATTCATTATTCGCGGCTCAAAAATTTTCCCGTTACCAATACATTTGACCCGCAAAGGTCCATTTGGCCCTTGCTATATTAAGGCGCGGACCTGCTGCATTTGTTCATCAACGAGGTTATGCATGCAAGCCAAACCCAGCTATGAAGATCTTGAAAAAACCGTGCTCAAGCTCCAAAGGCAGTTGTCCAGCAGCGCAGATATTTTGGATGAAACAGGCCGCATGGCGAAAATCGGAGGCTGGGAGTTTGACCTGGAAACGGGAAAAGCGGCGTGGACCCGATCTCTTTACGACATCCTGGAGTTCGACGGGAGTGAGCCCATCTCGCCTCTGGAGCACATGCACTTTTACTCTGAAGATGGCCGCTTGGCTTTGGAATCGGCGATTGCTGAGTGCCTGGAAACAGGGAAGCCCTTTGACCTGGAAGTCAACCGAAAAACGTGGAGAGGCCGTGAAATCTGGTGCCGGTTGACGGGCGAGGCTGTCTTTGAAGAAGGCGCCCCCCGAAAAGTGCGGGGAACCTTTCAGGACATCACCTCCCGCAAACAGGCGGAAATCGACCTGCGCTCCAGCGAGCAGAAGTATCATGATTACATATCCCACGCCCCTTACGGAGTGTTTGTGACCAATGAGCAAGGGGAGTACCTGGAGGTAAACGGCGAGGCCTGCCGTCAAACCGGATACAGCGAGGAGGAGTTGCTTTCCATGAGCATCCTCAGCCTTGTTCCGCCGGAAAGCCACGAGGAGGGCAAGGCTCATTTTCAGAAAATAAACAAGAACGGCAAGGCATATGGGGAGTTTCCCTTAATCCGAAAGGATGGAGAAGTCCGGTGGTGGTCCGTGTTCGCGACCAGGCTGTCCGAGACCCGTTTTTTGGGTTACACCAATGACATTACGGACAGAAGGATCATGGAGCAGGAATTGCGGCGGAGGGAAAACCTCATGAGCCGGGTTTTTGACATTCTCCCCGTGGGCCTCTGGTTTACCGATAAAAAGGGGCAATTGCTCCGGGGCAACCCCATGGGCCAAAAAATCTGGGGAGGAGAGCCTACGGTGGGTCAGGAGGAATACGGCGTGTTTAAAGCCCGGAAGCTGCCTTCCGGAGAAGAAGTCGCCCCCGACGACTGGGCCCTGGCCAAGACGGTGAACCAAGGCGTCACAATATTGGATGAAATGTTGGAGATCGAAGCCTTTGACGGAGAAAAAAGGGTGATCCTCAACTACACCGCTCCGGTCCTGGATCACAAGGGAGAGGTGGAAGCCGCCGTCGTGGTCAACCTGGACATCACGCAGCGTCAGAAAGCGGAAGAAGAAAAGCAGCGGCTCCAAAGGCAGTTGCTCCAGGCTCAAAAAATGGAATCCGTAGGACGTCTGGCGGGCGGGGTGGCCCATGACTTCAATAACATGCTGGGGGTTATCGTAGGGCACGCGGAAATGGCTCTGGATGCCACGGCAATGGATTCGGAAATCCGGGAGGACCTCACCGAAATCCTGGATGCCGCCAAGCGCTCCGCCAACCTGACCCGGCAATTGCTTGGCTTCGCCCGCAAGCAGACCGCCAGGCCCATTGTCATGAATATCAATGAGGCCGTCAACTCCATGCTCAAGATGCTCCGAAGGCTCATCGGAGAAAACATCGAGTTGTATTGGAATCCAAGCCCGGACGTATGGCCCGTTGAAATGGATCCCAGCCAGGTGGATCAAATCCTGGCCAATCTGGCCGTAAATGTCAAAGACGCCATCCAAGGCATAGGGCGCATGACAATCGCCACGTACAAGGTGTGCATAACGAATATGAAAAGCCCGGAGAGCGCGGATTTCACCCCCGGGGATTATGTGGTGCTGGAAGTCGGGGACAACGGAAAAGGCATGGACGAAGAAACCATGCACATGATTTTCGAACCGTTTTTCACCACCAAAGGCGTGGGGGAAGGCACCGGATTGGGCCTGGCCACCGTGTACGGCATTGTGCGGCAAAACAAGGGTTTCATCAAAGTGGAGAGCGAACTGGGCCAGGGGACTGTTTTCCGGATTTATCTTCCCCGGTCCCAAAAAGCCGAAGCCGCCCTCCGTAAAGCCTCGCCCGCCCCTGCTCCGGGAACCGAAACCATTTTGGTGGTTGAGGATGAAAAGGCCATTTTGAACATGTGCGCGGCAATACTGAAACGCAACGGATACCAGGTGCTTGCCTCAAGCTCTCCCCACGAAGCTTTGGAAATAGTCCGCCAATGGGACGGCCCTCTGGATCTGGTGATCACCGACGTGGTCATGCCGGAAATGAACGGCAGCGCAATGAAAAGCAAGCTGGAGGGAATCCGGCCGGGCCTGAAGCACTTGTTTATGTCAGGCTACACCTCCAATGTCATCGCCCATCACGGCGTGCTGGACCGGGGAGTCCTTTATATTCAAAAGCCGTTTTCCGTCAACGATTTCCTAAGTAAGACCCGCAAAGTCCTGGATAGCAAAATTTAGCCGGAGAAAGCCCGCTATGGGCTTCCTCCGGGGTAGAATTGCAGCCGGCATGCTTTTCTGACCGGCCTCCATGCCTTACATCGCCAAAATTTGAGGATGACGCCGGGTTCCGGAAACAGGGACCCAGCGTCCTTTTGGACTTGTTTCAACGCAACTTGGCGTCGCTACCCGTGGACGGCTTTGCGTTTTTGCGCTTCCAATCCCGCGCTCCTCATATTCAGAGGGTGAAAGGCGTTTTTCCGGGCTATCAGGCGGCTGTGCTTGTTGATAATCCCGGCCATTTTGTTTAAAAAGGCGTAATCCAGGCATAAAATGGCCTGATCGCTTTTTTGCTTGAACTCCAGCAAGCCTTCATGCCCCTCGAAGCCGCAGGCCCGGGCGCACAGGCAATGCTCGTCCGTAAGATTCACGGCATAGCCCTTGTCCGCCAGAATCTGGGAAAAGCGTCCGGCCTCCTCCAGCATTTCCTTAAAGGAGCGTCCGTTCAGGTTAATGCCAATGTCCGGCCAGGTTTTGGGATCCTTGCCCAGTTCAAAATTGTACCGCATGTAGGTGGGCAAAAAGTCTTCCGGCAGATCAAAGCCGTAGCGCACCTGCTCCTCAAACCACCGGGCGCCGGGCAAGGGCCCGGCCGGAGTCACCAGCACGGAATCCACGCGGCAGTTGCGTTCTTCCAGTTTTTGCAAAAACTCCAGGTTATCGTGCATGATTTCCTCCGCGCCCAGGCCCTTGGGAAGAGGAACAGGATGGATAAAGCTAAGCCCCACGTCCACGTGAGTCTTTTCCAGCCTGGAAGCCTCTTTGATGGCGGCGACCGTATAAAACAGGTCGTCCACGGTATTGCCTTTTTCCACAATTTCATCCAAAACCCGCTGGTTAGCCGCTTCCACGCCCAGGAACACGGCTCGCAATCCGGCCTTGGCCATAACCTGGTATTTGTGCACAAGCTCCGGGTAACGCTTTATCGCGCTGTGCTCTCCCCGGGTGAACATGGAAAACTCCATGTTGACGCCGCGGGACAGGGCCTTGAGAGCGATTTTGTAGCCTTTGTTGGCAGGGGTGGCGGAGCTGGAAAAGCGAAAAAGGCCGATGTCCTGCGTGATGAGGTGCTCGATTTCAGCCATGGTCCGGATGATCTTGCGGGGACGGTAGCCGCCCAGACTGGTTTTGTGAGCGCAAAAAGCGCAGCCTTTTTTATAATAGCAGCCCAGATCGTCCACGACCACTCCCACGTTCACCTTGCCTTCCCCGCAGGAGTACAAAGGCAGGGGAAGATCGTCCAGGGAGGCGAATTTTGCGCTGGTTTTCAGGATCGCCCCGTCCTTCCGATAGACAAGGTTGGGAATCAGGTCCCGGTCGGCCATGGAGGCGATGAAGGAAAGGATTTGGCCCTTTTTCCAGCCCTGGGCGCGTTTGTCAGCTGCAATCTCCGCAACCCGGACAAGAGCCTTTTCGCCCTCCGAATACACGCCCAGGTCGAACTGATTGTCCGTCAGGCAATCCTCCTGAAACTGGTTCATTTGAGGGCCGCCGGATATGATGATGGTCTCGGGGGCGTGCTCCTGAACCAAAGCCGCCAACCTCTCGGAGTAGATATGGCGTTTGCCCAGCCAGGTTTTAATCCCCAGAATATGATAGCGTCCCTTTTGGATTTTCAAGGCCAGGTCCAAAAGGTACTCCTCCATTTTCCCGGCGATGATTTGGCTCGCCTCCTCCTGCAAGGCGTACCAGGACCGCATATCGCCGGCATCCGGATTAGACCGGAACACCCTGGGCGCCAGCAGGGAGAGCTTGGCGGAAAGGCTTCTGACGCCGGGAATGCTTTGCACGAAACCGGTCATAAAATCCATGTTGGCCGGGTCGTCCAGTTCCACGTCCACGCCCTTGGCTTCGCAGGCGGCCTGCAAATAAGCCAGGCCGTTGTCCAGAAAACTGTCGCTGGCGGAGTACACTTGCCCCATCATGGAGTTCCACAGGTATATTTTTGCTTGTTTCATGGTTAATTCCTCCCTTCGGTTTTGAGTTGTTCATTTTCCATGGGGCATTCATGGGTTTTGTTGGCGATGTAAGGCGCGCCTTTGGCCGTGCACGCCCTGTTGGGGCACAGGCAAAGGAATCCGTCCTTGTCCCATTTGTCGCGGTAGACCTTTTTGATCATGTGCTCCGCCGGCCCGGTCAGGGGCTTCCTGAAGTCGATGATCAGGGCCGCGGTGATGTTGCGCACGGTTTGCTCCATATAAAGGGACATGCCGGGAATGGGGGTGACGCCGTATTTCTGATACATGGGCACGTGGTTCACGTCGCTCTGGCCGATGAGCAAATCCAGGCCGGAGTGGCAGGCGTAAGTCAGGGACGACGCCATGACCAGCCTGCTGACGCCGAAGCCCCGATAATCGGGATGCACCACGTTGCGGCTGCTTTCGGCGTATTGCACGCCGCCGGCGTCCCACTCGGTTAGCAAATGGGAAAGGTCCACGCTTTCGGCCATGGGCGAAAAAGCCCGCAACGGCTGGCGCACGTAGTCAGCCAGGGTAAGGCCGGGATGGTCCTCCAGGGACGGATTGTCGTGCTCCAGAAGGGCGTCGATGTAGGAGGCGAAGGGCTCCTGGCGCTCCCTGAATATGAGGCGGGTGGTTCCCACCAGGACGTCGCCCGCCCCGGTTCTTTCAAACACGCCGAAGGGAATGCTGTAGGGCGAAAACTTGTCCAGATCTATCCGAAGCCTGTTGTGCTGGTTGAGATAATGCAAATGGTCGTACACGCCGTAGCTCAGGCGGCATGAGGCGAGGAAGTCTTGATAATTATCGATGATCCTGGCCGTAAAAACCGATTGAACTTCCTGCTTGGCGTGAACTTGCTTGGAAAAGATGGCTTCCAAAAGCCGGTCAAAGGAACTAAGGACAATGTCCGTGTTCAGGGGTTCCGGGATGGCGTCGTAAGCGCCCTTATTGCGGAAGGATTGAAGGGGCAAACGGGCCTCGTCCTCGCCGAAAACCACAGAGCCCATTTTTTTTTCCCACGAAATTCCATCTCAGGTAATCCGTTAAGTCAAGACCGTTTTGAATGTTCCGGCCGGTTAGGTCTGAGCCGAAATCCCCCTGAGCGGGATTGACCCTGTAGTCTGCGCATACAATTTGCACGGCATCCTCCGTATACTTGTAATTTCTGTCAATGGTTTCCACCGCTTCCTGCGCGGTTCGCGCCAGGGAGAGGTTCCCCTGGATGCTCTTCTGGCCGGTCCTCAGGCGAACGATGTCGTTCAACCTTCCACTCTGGACCATGGCCTGAAAAAACTGATGCCTGCCCACCAGGCTCTCGGCGTCGGGCGCCACGAGCACAATGAAATAGTCTAATTTCATACGCATCTCCTTTCACTAAGGTCTTGAAAAATATTGTAAAACACCTTGCTATTACTACATAAGAAACCGATTTTCTTATGTACCTAAAAGAATATATTGTCTTGTTTATTTCGTCAATTTTTTACAAATATGCTATTTTTATGCATCTGAAACCGGAGGCATATGAATAAAAAATGGCGTTCAATAGGGCTTGACACACTCTTTTGACCAAGAGAAGAATTGTTAACTGAAAAGATGCAGTAATTCTTGCTCTACTTTTCTAAAAAAACTCGCCTTGGCTGGAAAAAAAGGAGCGCTCCGAAGACTCCCCGGATAGGAAAACCCAGGAGTTCTCCTTTTTTAAAGGCCCGATTTTCAAAAGCCCCGGATAAGGCGGTTTGAGGCAGTTTTTCCTCTCTTGCAATTCATGAAATACTAGTGTTTAATGATCGTACACATGGGACATCAATTTTGTTGCTGATAAATCAAGAAGCCAAATCTTTTCACGCTGAAATATGAAGGGAAAAGGCGCTTTTCCGTTATTTCGGCTTTACGGCCCTGGCGGTTATCCGGTTAATGCCTTTTGCGGGAGGAGGATGCCGGGGCGATGGCAAGGCTGTACAGCGTTGCAGCGGTCATTTGGTCGATTCACTATACGTTCCTGCATGGACAATATGTGAGAGGTGCGCGATGTGTGCGAGTTCTTCCCGATTCCCCGGCAAAGGCATGAAGAATTGCGTTAGGCTTTCCTTGCGGCTTTTTTGGGCGGCATTTCTTTTAACGTGCATATTCCCGGTTTTCGCTCCTTTAGCGGCGCAAGTCGCCCCGGATCCGCCGGCGCAGTCAAAATGGGCGAACGCTGCCGTTCGGCGCCTGCCCATGACCTTTGAGCCCAATGCAGGCCAGGCGCAGGGACAGGTGCGTTTTATCGCCCGCTGCCCTGGCGCCGTACTATATTTTTACGATAATGCCGTGGATTTTTGCGTGGAAGGCGGGAATGGGGCCTCCGGGGACCGGGGAGGCAATACGTCCGGGATTCGGCGGACGGATCGAATTCGCATGCGTTTGGACGGCGCCAGGCCGTCTCCGCAAATTGAGGCCGTGGGCAGGCTTCCGGGCAAGGCCAATTACTTTACGGGAAAAAATCCCGCCCAATGGAAAACCGGCATCCCCACCTATCGGAAGGTAAAGTACCATTCCGTGTATCCGGGGATTGACCTGGTTTTTTACGGAAATCCCCGGATGCTGGAGTACGATTTTATCGTCCGCCCCGGAACGGATCCATCCCAAATACGCATCGCCTTTGAAGGCGCAAAAGCAGACAAGGCATCGCCCAATGGCGCCCTGGAATTGTCCGCGCCCGGGGGCCTGCGGGTTTTGCAGCACAAGCCCGTTATTTACCAGGAGGATGGAGGCTTGCGTCAGCCGGTGGAAGGCGGCTACGAAAAACTGGGTCCGGGCCTGTATGGGTTTGAACTGGCCTCTTATGACGCGGCGCGGCCCCTGGTCATAGATCCGGCCCTGCAGTTTTCCTCCTATATCGGGGGTACGGACGAGGACATTATAAATGCGGACAGGGTGGACGGGATCGCCGTGGACGCAGACGGAGGCGTGTATATAGGCGGAATTACCACCGCCTCGGACTTTCCCGTAATCAGCCAGATATCCGGCGCCGTATACTCTTCCCCCGTAACAAAAAAGTACGACGCCTGGGTGGCGAAAGTGCATCGTTCCGGCGCCTTTCTGGAGTGGAGCACCCTCCTGGGCGGCTCGGGTCAGGACAAGGTTAACGACCTGGCCTTGAATTCCAACGGCGATGTGGTGGTTGTAGGAAGAGCTTCCTCCAATTTTCCCGAAATGTCGCCTTTGTTTTCGGAGGGAGAATTTTTTGCCGCTCAAATCAGCGGGGACGGCGCCAGCTTGTTGTTCTCCACCCGATTCGGAGGAAGCGACGGCGGAGAGGCGTCGGCCATAGCCGTGGATTCCAACGACAATATATGCATCACAGGCCATACCACCGCGGAGGACTTCCCCGTAACGGCCGGCGCTTATCAAAGCGCATTGAATGTGGACGAAGCCCAGTTCGCAGACGATGCCTTTGTCCTAAAAATCAATCCCCAGGCCGGCATGCTGCTTTATTCCAGCTATTTGGGGGGAAGCAAGACAGACTGGGGAAGGGGCGTGGCCGTGGACGGAAGCGGATGCATTTATGTGGCCGGCGAAACCATGTCAACGGATTTCCCCACGGCCAGCGCCTATCAAGGAGCCCACGGGGGGGGCTCTTACGACGGATTTGTGGCCAAACTTACGGCCAACGGCTCGGCGCTGGAGTATTCCACCTATTTGGGATCGGATGAAACAGGGTCGGGCTCGGCCTCGGAACGATGCACGGCCATCGCCCTGGATTCCAGCAACAGGGCCTATGTGACCGGCGTGACCACGTCGACCTCCTTTCCCACGTTGAACGCCGTCCAAAGCGCCTGCGGAGGGGGGGCGGACGCATTTGTCGCGGAATTCTCGGCGTCGGGAAACGAACTGGTCTTTTCCACCTATTTGGGAGGGGCGAATACGGATTACGGCTACGCCCTCACCCTGGACGCTTCAGGATACATCTATGTGGCCGGCCAAACCAGCTCCGACGGCGCCGACGGCGACGCCTTTCCTTTGGTTGACGCGATCCAGCCGAGTTACGCCTTGGGCGGCGACCCCAACAACAATTGGTGGGACGGCTTTGTATCAATATACACGCCGGGAGGCGCGGTCCTTGACTTCTCCACTTATCTGGGCGGAAACAATTGGGACTCCTTAGCTGCAATAGCGGTGGACGCCTTGGGCGACGTTTACGTAGGGGGCAACACGACCTCCCAAACCTATCCGGTTCTGGGAGCCATTACGTTTCCGGGAGGGACCTTTCCCACCCAGGACTCCCTGCAGGGAACCTACGACGGAATCGTGGCGAAAATTTCCTTAGGGGCTCCCGTTTTCAGCGATATGGAACTGTCCCTGGAGGAGGAAGCCGATCCGGTTAAAGTGGGGCAAACTCTGACATACACCTTTACGGTGGAAAACAAGGGCCCGGACTTGGCAACGAACGCAACCCTGACGGGCGAGCTTTCCGGGATCTTCGACTCCGTGGTCTTAACCCCGTCATCCGGAACCTGTTCGGGCGGAGAGTCCTTCAACTGCGACCTGGGCGACATTGACCCGGCGTCTACAGCGACCGTGACGCTCACGGCGACTCCGGCCCGCATAGGGACGGGCGGCGTGGAAGCCTTTGCCTTCAGCGACTCGGGGGAATCCAACACGGATAACAATTACGTCAGCGAAGAGACGGATTTCACCCCGGCCTCGGATTTAATCCCGGATCCCACATTCATGGTCTTCCCTGCCACGGAAACAGGCGGGCGCTCCAAACTCCAAACATTCACCATAACCAACAGCGCCTCCGTTAACCGGAGCATTGGGCAGGTCAATTTTTCCGGCGCCAATGCAAGCGAGTTTTTAATAGACAGCAATTCGTGTTCGGGCGAAACCCTGTCCCCCGGCGCCCAGTGCAGCATCGTCGCGGCTATGGCGCCCATTAACTCCGGCGATAAGGAAGCTCTGTTAAACATTCCCTCCGACGATCCCGCCTTCCCGGTGGTGGAAATACCCGTGAACGGACAAGGCTTTGTGCTGGGTCCGCCCACCATCGTGCTGCGCAAAACAGGACAAACCACCAGCTACGCAACGGGCGACGACGGAGATCTTCAAAAAGGCATGGATTGGCCCGATCCGCGCTTTCAGGACAATGGCGACGGCACGATGACGGACCTCCTGACCGGCCTTATGTGGCTCAAACACAGCACCTGTTCGGCGGCCATCGGCATCGGGACCTTTTATTACGGCGAGTTAACATGGCAGCAAGCCCTTGACTTCGTGGCCGGCATCAACGACGGAACTTATGACATCAGCGCCTGCGGCGGATATACAGCCGACTATACGGATTGGCGCCTGCCCAACGCCAACGAAATGAAAACCCTGTTTTGCGGAGAACCCACGGTGAGCGGCTCCGACCTGCTCACGTCCTGGGGGTTCATCCCCTGGTATTCTCCCATAGGAGGCGAGCAGAGATGGTGGACCTCCACCAGCGACGCATCCTATTACTCCACAGCGGCGTTGTACGGCGCCGTGCGGCTTTATCCTATTAAAAACCGCGCTAAAGATCCAGGCCCGTACTCCACAAGCTATACGCAAGCCTGGCCCGCGCGCGACGCCGGCGTCACGCCTGTTTGCGCCGTGGCCCGGACTGGCCAGACCAAATGCTTCGACGCCGCAAATACGGAAATAAGCTGCCTGGGCTCCGGCCAGGATGGAGAGCTGAACAGCGGCGTTGCTCCGCCCTCGCCCCGGTTTATTGATCACAAGGACGGAACGGTGACGGACTTCATGACGCACCTCATGTGGCTGCAAAACGCATCTTCCCAGGGGGAAAGAACGTGGACGAGCGCCCTGGCGCGGCTTCAGGAGCTTAACGCCTCGTCCTACCTGGGCTACACGGATTGGAGGCTCCCGAACTCGGAGGAAATGGCGAGCCTGCTGGACCACAGCAACTCAGACCCAACCCTGCCCTCAGATCATCCGTTTTCCAATGTTCAACGAAAATATTGGACGTCCACGGCATACACCGCTGCCTGGAGGCTTCGCCTGAATATGCGGGAAGGCGACTTTTATGGGGAAGACCCCTCCGAATACAATTATGTATGGCCCGTACGGGGAGGGGCGAAGGATTTCTATTTGGTGGACGCCGTCGCCGTGCTTCAAATCCTGACCCTGCAGGAACCGTCCATGACGTCCAGAATCAAGGATATCAATGACGATGGGGTCCTTGACCTGGCGGAAGCCATTTATATTATGCAGAGTCTCCTTGAGATGCGGTAAAACTTAGGAATGCAGGCGCTGAAACGCCCTCCGGCCGGAAGCCTTTCCGCGTCGGCCGGAGGTATAAGCGATCATGATGGCCCGGATAAACTGATAACCTCAAAAAGCCCCATGCGCCTATGGCTGCACAATGTCGCCGCCCTGCGAGGCGCCGGCCTTGGCCGTTTCGGCCTTTCTCGCTTCTCCGACCGCTTTGGCCTCTTCCGCCTGACGCCGGACGCTTTCGGATTTGTCCTTCCGCTCCTGGGGATTTCTGATGCCCAGTTTGGTAAATATGCGAAAAATGCCGTCGCTGCCGCCTGCGATCAGCATCGCGCTCAAGACCTTGCCTCCCCAGAAAGTCCCCTCATAGGTGGTGAAGGCTTGCACGGAGTTGGCGATGATATCCAGGTTGTATTTGGAAAAAATCGCGTAGGCGAGAATGATTACCAGAGGGGTTTTGACGCCTTTGCCCTCGCAAAACCTGGCGAAATACGTCCAGTTGAATATGGGAGTCATGGCGGTTTCAAATATCAGGGATAAAACCAGAAAAAGAGCGAGCACATTTCCCATCTGCTCCCAGTCCGCTTTTACCTTGACAACCAAGCCTTTTTCAGAGGCATCGGCATTGCCTCCCTGGTCAACGGTTTGAACGGCCAGGTTTTGCTGGGCGTTTTGCTCCGTCTCGCCTGCCGCCATCGCGCCGCAAGCCAGGACCATAGCCAACACAAGCAATATAACTATTCCTATTTTTTTCATGACCGCCTCCTTGATGGACAATCCTGCAAAAATAGCTGGTAAAGGCCCCGATAACGCCGGCGCTTCAAGGTCGTGAAGATGAGAAAAAACAAAGATGAAAATCAGTATGGGACGAGTATAAGATTAGTAGAGGGAAAGTGTCAATATTTAAAGGAATTCAGATGAGAATTATATTTGCCGACGCCGCAATAAAGGGAAAAGGAAGATTTAATCCCCTTCTTCGGCCAGGACCTTTTTGGCCTCGGAAATGGCGTTTTCAATGGCCCGGGCCACGTCCGGCTTGATGTCGAACGAAAAGCCTTTTTCCTTGCACTTTTTCTTGGTCTCCCGGATTTCGTTCAGCAACCGCTTGGGAACGGTCACGCGAAGGATGGCGGTTTTGCTGGCGTCTTTGTCGTCCAATCTTTTTACGGCCATAAATATCTCTCCAATATAATTTACTTGGCGGTTTGACGAGGCCCCAAGGGCGCTTTATGCTGGACTTAAAACCCAATTGCTATTGCGTCTTATAGGACACGCAGTCTTTGGAGTCAAGAAGGAAGCGGTAATTATGACAAAATTTTTTGCTATATTTTTTTGTTAATTGTTTGACAAATGATTTTGCCGGAGTTATCTTCCGATCAAAGTCAAGGGGTCGGAGGACATTGAACGCCTTAAAATGCAACGGCGATCAGCCGGACGCAGCGAAAAAGGGGGATGACCATGAGCAAGCTGATGCAAATCAAGGATCTGGTGCAGAATTTGGTGGACAAGGGAGCGACCACGGTGGAGGAAATCCATAAGGCGGTGGCGGATATGCCCTTTGACGCCTTGAAAAAAATCGACCCGGGAGCGGGAGCGACGGAGTCGGCCCGGGAGTTCCACCATCAAACCGTGGGCGGGGTGTACAACCTGATTCGCAAGATCAACCAGGAAGTGGGAAACTTCGCCGAGGAGATCCTGGAAGGCGTGGATCAGACCCGGGACGATTCGGAGAATTATTAAACGGGGCTCCAAACCGCATCTCCATGTTTTTTCATATTCTTTCAGATACGGCCCGAAGCCTTGACAGGATTTCGGGCCTTTCTTTTTTCTTCACCTACTCTTTAGACGCCGCATCAATAACATGGCAATTTTATTTAGCATGAAATTCTGCTAAGACTAGCCCATCTTCTATTCGGATCTTTTTTTTCATCGCTCATTCTTGTTAAAGGATTATTGCATGAATTCCCACAGCCGCCGGTTCGGATTCCTTCTTATTTTTATTATGTTACCTATGATTCTCCTTATCCAGGGGAAGGCCCTGGCCGTTACGCCCATGGTCGCCGCGGGGGATGGGCACACCCTGGCCTTGAAGGCGGACGGCCGGGTGTGGGCGTGGGGTTCCAATTTGTCGGGACAATTGGGGGACGGCAGCAAGGAAGACCGCACAGCGCCGGTAATGGTCCCCGGGCTGACGGACATCTCGGCTGTTGCAGCCGGCCACGGCCGCTCCGTGGCTTTGGAAAAAAACGGAACAGTCTGGTTTTGGGGATATCTCCCGGACGCCCACATGGAAAAGTCCATTGCAAAGACTTTTGAATCTCCGGTCAGGGTTGAAGGCCTGGATCGTGTAATCGCCATAGCCTCGGGAAGGCTGCATTCCATTGCACTGAAGGATGACGGAACCGTGTGGACCTGGTACGCGGTTCCGCCCTGCCCTTTTGAATGCAAATATCCCATCATTTTGGAGCCGCTGCAAATCCAGGGATTGCAGGGGATCGCTCGGATTTTCTTTTCGGGATGGCGTTTAATAGCCATCGACAAAGACGGCGGCATGTTTGAATGGAGATGTGATGGGGATGGCGAAGGGAAAACGGACTGCCCCGCCAAAGCAGTTCCCGGTCCAGACGGCCAAGGTTCTTTTAATATTATGAAATAATGTCAAAAGCCTAAGACGACGGGTTCCTGGTAAGGGTCGCGCAAAGGTTGGACGCAGGATTTCTTTATAAAGGCAAGAACCGGCTCAGGGCTCTTCCAGGCGTTCTATCCGGGCGGTTTCCTTGAGTTTGGTCCCGTGATCCAGAATCATGGCGGCTTTTCTGTCCTCGGTCATTTTGGCGATTAGCTTGTCCTTAATCTCATCAAAGCCCAATAGGGTCCGGGGCTTTTTGTCCTCCACGTAAAGGATGTGGTAGCCGAACACGCTTTCCACCGGCTCGCTGATTTCTCCCACTTCCATGCCGAACACGACCTCTTCCAGGGGTTTTAGCTGGGCCTTGGGCAAATCGCCTTTCTGGATGTATCCCAGGTCGCCGCCCCGTTTTTTGGATTCGCAGTCGGAATACTCCCGGGCGGCGGCGAAGTTCTCGCCCTTTTTCAGCTTTCGCACAATGCGTTTGGCTGTTATCAGAGCCTTTTCATCCGCCCTGTCCCCGTCCTCCTCCTTGAATTCCACCAGAATATGGCTGGCCCGCACCATTTCCTCCTGGTAAAAATTCTCCCGATGGCCGTCGTAATACTCCCTGGCCTCCGCCTCCGAGACCTTGGAGAGGGGGTCGAATTTCCTGTCCAGATAATCCTGGGTCATGACATAACGTTCCGCGATCCGGCGAAACTGCTCCGAAGTAACGTGCAGGGCTTCCAAGCCCTTTTCATAGGCCGCCAGGCTGGGAAAGCGCTTCTGAAAGCTCCAGATGAACTCATCCACCTTGGCGGGATCAGCTTTCTCGCCGGCGGCCCTGGCTTCCTGATAGATCAGCATGGCCCAGATGGTGCTCTCCATCATGGCCTGGCGGAACGCGGGAATTTCCGAAGGCCTGAAAAAAGCGCCCTCCCGGAACATGTGGTCCTGTGTCAGGATTTCCGCCAGATTCATTTCCCATTTATGAAAATCCATGCCGTTCACGCGCAAGACCACCCGGGAGTAGTCCTCCGTCAGGTCGTCCGCACAGGCTGCAGGCAGAGACGCGCACAAAAAGCAGAGAGATACACATAGAATGGCGGTCCCTTTGAAAAAACCGATCATGCTCAGACTCCAGCGAGTTTTAATTGGATTGTCAAAAAATATTCCCCTCAGACAAGAGATAAAGCAGGACAAGACGTCCTTGTCCACGACAATTTTTTGGCGTTGTCAAATTTTCCAGGAGAAATCCATGCATCAAGGCCTCAACAGTTCTCTCAAACCCCCTGATAATGCAAGCCATATCATGTTTATTAAATAAGTTTAAAGGGTTATGAATAATCACACTATTTTCATGAAGTTTTACTTTTATTAAAATCCTAACACACAAAGGTAGCCGCTTGATATGATTTTAATATCATTCAAGGGCGCCTCCAACCTCTTGCTTTGAAACCCGCCCCGGGCGAAAAATCCGGCTCGTCTGGTACGGGGGTTGCACTATTCAGGGGCAAGTGAGGTGATTATGGAACGATTAAGTTATGGAGAAAGAAAGGCGTTGACCGCCTTGCAAAGTTACGGCCGGATCATTTGGCGCCGCATAGAAGGGGCTGTGCACTCCGAGGAGGGCGCGCCCCGCATGGGAGGCTTTTCCGTGGAAGACATGGAAAGCCTGGTAAATCAAGGATTCGCCAAGCGGACCCAGGTCGCCCCCAACCTGGTCTTCCGCGTCACCGGGCCCGGCATGGGCGCGGAACTTTAAACTTCTAACTCCTCTCTCTCCCCTCTTAGGCCAGTCCCTTTTTTCGGGACTGGCCTGTTTAACAGGAATTTTCCGCATTAACAATATGACTCACAAAAATTTGGACGCTAAGGACGGCTGGGCGGCCGACCCTTCCAGGCCTCCAACAAAACTCCGGCGTCAATGTCACCAAATAGGCACTTAAAAAGACGAATAATGAATATGGATGTTTTTATTATTAATACGCCAGCCGTGTTTTCCTGCCAATGGAACGGTTTTTGCATATTTTTTAATCGATTTAATTTCAAGATAATTTAACCAGTTTCACCACGGCGCAAAAACCCGCGGCGTTTCCGGTCCGCCGCATTCCATACCAATAATGAGAACTAATACTATAATGTCTCACCTTAAACTCCGTCGAAAATATTCCAACAGGAGGAGCACCATGAAAAATTTCAGAATCTTGGCATTTTTATGCCTGATTGCAGCCTGTCTGGTCTGGGCTGGGCCGGGTTACGCCGCCCTGACGCCAGCCGGCACGGTGATTTCCAATCAAGCCCATGCGGATTACAAGGACGCCAACGGCAATTCCCTGCCCAGGGTGTTTGCCACGCCCGTCACCACCTTGGTGGGACAGGTGGCTGCGGTGGATCTCTCCCCGCCAACGTCGACCAAGTCCAAGGCCAAGGGAACCACGGTCAATTTCGGGGCCGAAATCGTCAATACCGGCAACGGCCAGGACGCATATACACTGGCCGTAGCCACATGCCCCGGCTGGACCGCCGTCATCTACCTGGACGACAACGAAAACGGCATCCGGGACGCAGGGGAGGACACAGAGGTGACGGCCACGGCCGCCCTGGATCCGAATGAAAACTACTGGGTGGTGGTCCAGGTCACATCTCCGGCCGGCGCCAGCAACGGAGACGCCTGCGACACGGATTTGACGGCCACCAGTCAATTTGACGGAACCGTGTATGACATGGGGACATTCACTTACGTGGTGCAGGATGCTGAATTGACCGTTAACAAAACAGTCAGTCCTTCCGGAGGCGTGGATCCCGGGACCGTCCTGACCTACGCCATTGAAGGCTCCAACACCGGCACGGCCACGGCGGAAAATGTGATCGTAACGGATCCCATCCCCGCCAACACCACCTATGTGGCCAACAGCATCCGCGTCGGTCCGTCGGGCGGCACGTATGGAACGGCGACCCCGCAGACGGACCTTGCTGACAATGGACAGGTTGGCGGCGACACGGCGGACTATAACATCTCCAATCCCGGGAAGGTCACGGTGTTCTGGGGAGATGCGCCCGCCGGCGACTCGGGAATCATCTATTTCCAGGTTACGGTCAATGCAAACGTCCAGGCGGGTGTACACATAGAAAACACCGCTGACATTGACTACGAAGTTGGAGGAGTCTCCCAGCCCACGGACAACTCCACCAAGGCTCAAAATACGGTGGACAGCCAGCCTGATGTATCCATCACGACGGATCAGTCCCTTTCGGGCGATCCCAGCGACGAAATGGTCTATCCCATAGAGGTATGCAACTACGGCAATTCCGCGGACGTCATAGACCTGACCGTCCAGTCCTCTCAGGGATGGACCTGGACCCTGTGGTTGGACCTGGACCTGGACGGCATGGTGGAGGACGACGGCGATTACATCCTGACGGATACGGACGGAGACGGCAAGGTGGACACGGGCTCATTGGCCGTGGGCGCCTGCAGGACCATACTGGCTCTGGTGACCATTCCGGCGGGCAGCGCGGACCAGTCCCAGGACACGACCTTAATAACCGTGGCGTCCAGCGTCGACCCCACGGTGACCGATTCGGTAACCCTGATCACCACAGTGACCGCTCCGGTGCTCAACATCACAAAAACAGTGAACCCAACAGGAACCCAAAACCCCGGCACGGTGCTGGTCTACACCATCACCGCCACCAATACGGGTACGGGCGCGGCCACGGAAGTGAGCGTAACGGACCAGATTCCCACGTACACAACCTTTGTGGCCGGCTCCATCCACACAGGCTCCACCGTGGCCAGCCTGGCAGCGAGAAGCGACGCCATTGACGGCGACGGCGCCGGATACAGCCAGGGCGTGAATTCCGTGGTTGCTCCGGACGGAGGAACCCTGAGCCTTGGACAGAACGGCCAGTGGATTGTGCGTTTTTCGGTAACCATCGATTAGCCGAAACCTGAGGGACGAGGGCCGCGGTATGCTCCGGACGCCGGAAAAACAACCTGAGCACTATATAAAGCGCATGGCGGTCGCCTGTTTGCTGCTCCTGTGGTGCGTGCTGGCGCAGGCTTACCCGGCCCTGGCCCTTAGTCCTCCTGTTGGAACTCAAATAACCAATACGGCGGAGGCGACGTACGCCGACGCCAATGGCAACGATATGCCGGAGCTCAGCGCTTCGGTCGGCACGGAGGTTGGCGGAGCCCCTGTGCTGAAAATCTCCAAAACGGCAAGCAGCAATCCCATAGCCATGGGCTCGGAAATCGTTTACACCATCCTCTACTCCAACCAGGGCAACGCCCCAGCTACTGGGGTGATTATTACGGATGACTTGTCCGACATCCTCACTTTCCAGGAAGCGTCGGACGGAGGAGCATACGCCCCCGGGCCTCCGGGCGGAGGCCGGGTGACATGGAGCCTGCCCGATCTGGCCGCGGGCTCTTCCGGTTCGATAACAATCAGAGCGCTGGTGAAAACCGCCGGAGACTACGCTCCGGGCGATCCTGACGCCATCGCCCCAGGCAGCCTGATATACAACACGGCCAAAATCGACTCCAACGAAATTGACGAAGAGGAAACCATCATCACCACTGTTGGATCAGGCCCCAACCTTGTGCTGACCAAATCGGTGCAGTCCAATTCGGTTGCGCCCGGCGGCGAGATTCAATACACCCTGAGGTACAAAAATCTGGGTAATGCGGCCGCAACAAACGTGCGGATTCAGGACTACCTGCCGGACCAGACAAGTTACGTGGAAAACTCGGCCTCTGCAGGCGGAGCGTTAAATGCCAGAACCTTGTCCTGGAGCCTGGACAATCTGGCGCCAGGAGCTTCAGGCCAGGTCATTTACAAGGCGCAAGTATCCGTCCTGGCGAAGGAAGGGGCGGTCATAGCCAACACCGGCGTTCTGTTAAGCAACGAAACCGGCGGCGTGCTATCCAACGAGGTTCGGGTAACTGTATCCGGCGCCTTTTCCATGGCTCTGGAAAAAACCGTTTCCCCGGCAAGCGTCAGGGCGGGGGAAAACCTGGTATTTTCAATCCTGGTGGAAAATAACGGGGCTATCGCCCTGAGCGGAATCACGGTTGCCGATCCCCTGCCTCATGGCGCTACTTTTGTAAGCGCGGATAACGGCGGTGTATTGGACGCTCAAACGGTAACCTGGTCCATAGACGCCCTGGCGCCCGGCCAGACGCGGACGTTAACGCTTGAGGTGAAAAGCAACGCCATAGACCAGGGGCAGAATTCAATAGAGAACACAGCCACTGCCCGGGCTCCGGGGCTGAATCCCATTTCCGCGTCGGCCACGGCGGCGCTCACCTGCCGAAGCCAAGGCGTGGTCTCCTTTGTGGGGCCCGGCGGGGAGGCGGTAAGGGATTTTTCCATTGGGGATCAAATTTATGTGACGGTGCAGGACGCGGACCGCAACCTGGACCCCCTGACGGCGGAAACCGTTACGGTGACGCTTTCGGTTCCTGGCACGGGGGACGTGGAAACCATTATTCTAACCGAAAGCATGTTCAATAAAGCGCCCGCCGTGGACTCCGGCCTCTTCTTCGGCGGCCTGCCAAGCAGCGGGGATGCAGCATCGCCTCAGGACGGAACGCTCCAGCTGTCCCAGGACATTGTGATTGACGCGCTGTACGAAGATCCCCTGGACCCCTTGTGCGGGCTGCCCGGACAATCCCAGGCCTCCATTCTGGTGGAGCCGGGCGGCGTGGTTTTCGACGCCTCGACCGGCGCTCCCGTAGCAGGAGTTCAGGTTATCCTTTTTACCAATTCAGGACAAAGGGCTTCCACGCTTCCAGGCTGGCCCGCCGGCATGCCGGACGTCACAACCACCGGCGCAGACGGGGCTTTTTCATTCCGGAACGCGCCCTTTGGAAGCTACTTCTTCAGCGTCGTTCCAGGGCTGGAATTCCAGTTTCCCAGTCGGACGCCGGACGGGGAATTGCCTCCGGGATTCACCGTGGGGATGGGCTCCAGGGGGGAGATCTTCACCCTAAGCGTCCAAAACCCGTCGGTTAACATGGACATTCCCCTGGATCCCTCCCCAGGAGTGTTGTCCGTTTCCAAAACCTGCAGCAAGGAAAGGGCCGAGATAGGCGACATCGTGCTTTATGAGTTGACCCTGAGCAATCAGGGGTACTCGGCCGTTACGGATCTTACAATCCAGGACGTCCTGCCCCACGGATTTTTGTATAAGGACGGATCCACAACCATTGACGGCAAAAAGGCGGACGACCCGGTTGGCAGCTCCGGCCGAACCATGGAATGGACCATCCCCGTGCTTGCCCCCAGCACAATCATGACGCTTTCCTACAGGGTTGTCATCGGGCCGGACAGCCACCTGGGCGACGGACGCAACACCGTGGCCGCCCACGGCGTCACCACAGGCGGCGTGGTGCATTCCAACGCGGCATCGCATCAGTTGAAAATCGTCCAGGGCGTTTTCACTACGGACGGAACTATAATAGGAAAGGTGTTTTTGGACCGGAACGGCAACGGAATACAGGACCCTCCGGGTTCGGACGGGAGCATTCTGGAGCCGGGCGTTCCCGACGCGGTCATCTTTACGGAATACGGGCTGCGCATTCGCACGGACAAGGATGGAAAATACTCCGTCTTCTCCGTCAAGCCGGGAACCCACGTCTTGAGGCTGGATGAGACGTCTTTGCCGCCGTCCCTTGCGCCGGTTTCCCTGCATAATCGATTCATGGGGGACGATCGGTCCCAGTTTGTAGACATGCATCCCCACGGGCTGGTCAAGGCGAATTTCGGAGTCAGGGTCAGGCCCGGGCATGCATGGCCGCCGGAAGCCGAGTTATTAAATGAAGAGGATGTTCAGGCGCCGGACGAATCCCCAAAAATTCCCTTGGAAGAACAAATTCCGGGCATGGATAACGCCCTTGCCTTTATCAGCCCGGCTGACAAGGCCGTCTTGCCCAAAGACAACGTAGACGTCATCCTAAAAGGGCATTCGGCGGGAACCATCAAACTTTTCGTCAACGGCCGAGAGGTGTCCAAGGACCGGCTGGCCACGGTTGTCGCCGACAGCCGCGCCAAGGTCTCTGCCTATGAGTTCCTGGGCGTTTCCCTGCGGGCCGGCGAAAGCAACACCCTGGAAGCCAGGATCCTCGACCCATACGGAAATCAGCGGGGGGCGGTTTCCATTATAGTGGAATGCGTTGGCAAGCCGGTGAAGATCAAGATTGACGCGGACGACAAGGGCTTTCCGGCCAACCCGTCCGCTCCCGTGGAAATCCCGCTGATCCTTGTGGACAACAAGGAAAGAGCCGTGGGCCATAACGGGCTGATGGATGTTGAAGCCTCCATGGGCAAAATCCTGAACCCGGATGCCAATCCCGACGAGGACGGGCTGCAGATAGCCTACGAATCCGGCAGGGCCTTGCTTCAAATCCAGCCTCCGGGAGAAACCGGCCAGGGCGTGATCCGTGTAAGATCCGAAGGTTTGAGCAAGGAGCGGGAAGTCTATTTTACACCCTATCTACGGGACATGATGATCGTGGGCTCGGGCGAAGTGGTTTTGGGCCTGGGGGATTCGGACGGGGATTATACCGCTTTGAAAAAGGAGCGCTCCTTTGACGAAAACGGCTACGCCGACGGCCGCGCCGCCGTCTTCGCCCAGGGCCGGGTCTTTGACAAGAACCTCCTGACCATCGGCGTAGACACGGCCAAGGACAGGGACCGCCGGGACGACAATATTTTCAACGCCCAGGAGCAGACCCTGGATTCGCCGGACAAATACCCCATATACGGAGACGAGTCGGAAAACGAGTACCTGGCCCAGTCCAGGGAAAAAGTCTACGCCAAAATCGAACGGGATAAGTCCTCCCTCATGTACGGGGATTTTGAAACCGCTTTTACAGGCTCACGCCTGGCCGAGTACAACCGCTCTTTTACGGGCGGTTACGGAGACCTGAACCTGAAACGCTTCCGCCTCCAGGGCATGGCGACCAAGTCGGACCAGGCTCTGATTGTGGACGTGCTGCGCGGCAAGGGGAGTTCGGGCTATTATTACTTGTCCGAAATGGATTTGGTGGAAGGCTCGGAGCGGGTGGTGATCGAAGTGCGGGACAGGAACCAGGTGGAGCGGGTTTTATCGCGGGAAACGCTCTCCAGGGGATCGGACTACAACATGGAATACGACCTGGGCGCCGTCCTGTTTATGGAGCCCGTGCCCAGCTACGATATCAACTTCAACCCAATATATATCGTGGTCAATTACGAATCCCGTTCTCCGTATCTGGATTATTACGCCTACGGCGGCCGCAGCCAGGCTGCCGTGTTCTCGTGGCTGGACCTGGGCGCCACGGGCGTGGTGGAGGAAAACGCCCTGGCCAATTATAATCTGACAGGCGGGGACATGGCTTTGCACCTGCCGTGGAAGACGGACCTGAGAGCGGAATACGCACAGACCCGCGCCATCTTTGATGAATTGGGAGTTCTGGGGCCGGAAAACGGAGAAGGCTGGCGTTTTGACCTGGAATCCAGGCCGTTTGATAAACTGAGCCTGTCGGGGTATTATCAGAACCTATCCGAATTCTTTTCCAACCCGTCCGCAATAGGCGCCCAAAGGGGCGTGGAAAGCCTGGGCGGAAAGGCAAAATACACCCTGGACTCAGGCCTGTCCTTTTCGGCGCAATATTATGAGGACGACGACAGGCTGAATAATCGGGTGAGCCAGACCGGAGCGGCGGCGGTCGCCAAGAAGTTTGAAAAAACCCGGGTGGAGGCCGGAGTCGTCTACGAAAACATCACGGAAGGCGCCAATACGTCCAAACGCCCGGACTATCTGCGCACCTTTGAAACGGACCGGCCGGCCCTGGATCACGAAACCTCGGTTATGGCCGGGGCGGGATACGACTACTCGGAAAAACTGTCGTTCCAGGCCAGGCATCATCACAGCGTTACGGGCTCCGGGTATCACTTGACGGACGCAGGCGTTAACGCCGCCCTGACGAACAAGACTACAGGCTACATCCGCCAGGAATATGCGGAGTATTCGGAATACGACGACATGCACACCGTTGCCGGCCTGGAGTCTCAGGTGGGGGAAAACACCACGGCGTACAATGAAATGCGTCTGGAGGGCGGCGCTTCGGGAGAGCGGAACCACCAGATAGTCGGGCTTAAGCACCGGTTACGCTTCACAAACTCCCTGACCGGGGACGCCTCCATGGAATACGCCCAGACCATTGCAGGCAAGGCGGACAGCTCCATACCCGACGGATTCGCATTGGGCGGGGCCTTGCGCTATCTCCCCGACGACCTGCTGAAAGTCACAACCAGGGCGGAGTACACCATGGAGGACTCGACGTGGCAGACCCGCAGGACCTATCTGGGGGAAGCGGGCCTGATTTACAAGCTGCACCCGGATTACTCGCTGCTGGCCCGGGCCCGGGGATTCTGGGACCTCTCCGAACAGGCCGGGGATCAGGTGTACAGCCGGACCATGGCCGGGCTGGCCTTTAGGCCCATTCAATCGGACGCCTTCCACATGCTGGCCAAGACGGAGTACAAATACGAGGACAATCAGAAGTCCACGCCGAAATACGAATCCCATAGCGTAATTCCATCCATTGAGGGAGTGTATCAGGCGTCGCACAAGACCCAGTTCATAGGCAAGTACGCCGCCAAATTCCAAACCGACGGCGATCTTGAGGCCTATACGGACTTATGGTCCGGCAGGATTATCTATGATATCACGGACCGCTTTGACGCCAGCGCAGGCTACAGGGTGTTGACCGCCCACACAGCCAATGGAAGCATGCGCCAGGGTGGATTCGCCGAATTGGGCGTGCGGGCGTTCAAGAATTTATGGATATCGGGCGGATATTGCTTTGACGACTTTGACACGGACCTGACCGGCGACAGTTTCCAAGGCCAGGGGCCGTATATTCGGATACGGTTCAAGTTCGACGAGAACCTGTTTGCGAAAAAATAACGCCAAAGGGCGAACCGTTGAAAAGGAAACAGGCTGCTTCATGAAAAAACCGGCTGCATACATGTTAATCAGGATGATTACGGCGATCCTGCTGACGGCTTTGCTGGCGCCCGCCTCCGCCCTGGCGTGGCCTGCAGCCTCCGAATGGAATCCCTTGCTTCAAAACGGCGCCTTTCTGTTGGATCCCAACGGGGACGCCCAAGGCTCGCGCAACATTGTGTCCGATGCAACCCATGCAGCCGCTTACATCTACAATGACGGAACCTATATTTACTTCCGGATGCGCCTGGACCAGAATCCCCAGGGCACGGGCGGCCAGGGATTGTTGCAGCCTTATGGCTGGGGCTTTGAATTCGATACGGACTCCGACCCCACCTCCTATGAATGGCTGCTGATCCTGGACGGCATATCCAAGACGGAGAATATCATCCTGGAGCAAAACACGGTGCAACAGAGCATCGACGACCCGTCGGACGCCTCGGAAATTGATGCTTTCGCCATTTCCGTTTCCGGCAATTATCTAATAAACCTGGCGGACACTTCGTTCAACGGCGACCAGGACTATTTTCTGGACTTCCGCTTTCCCTACTCCACCTTTCTGCAAATGACCGGGCTGAGCGATTCCTCCCCCATCCGGGTGTTCGGCGGATCGTCCTCCAGCGCCAACGCTTTGACGGAACGCGGGGCCGACCTCTTGGGGTCCTCCACCCTTTCGGGCGGCTTCACGGACATCATCACCCCCACGGGAACCACTCCCACGGACGGGTCCGTAAAGTTTGTGGAGAACCTGGCGGGAACCGGCGACATGACAGCGGCGTGCCCCGGCGACGCATTATTCGTCCGCGTCATAGACGGGGATAAAAACTATGTGGACGCCTCGCCCCAAACCCTGGAAGTTACGCTGACCGTTCCGTCCGGGGATTCGGAAACCATTGTGTTGACGGAAACCGGGGTGAATACAAGCTGGTTTACGGGCTCCATCCCGACGGCGGCGGCGGCCTCCCATCCCGGTGACGGAACCTTGCAGGTCTTTCCGGGGGAAACGGCGACCGTGACTTACGTAGACGAAATAACAGCCGACGGCAGCGTAAACCTTGCCAGGACGGATTCGCTAGTCATGGGATTGCCCGCCATTTCCATCGCCAAGACCACGCCCACGCCTTCGGTGACTTCGGGGGGCTACGCGGAATACACCATCACCGTGACCAACTCCGGCTGCGGAGCAGGAGCAATCACCCAAATACAGGACGTGCTGCCCGGCAATTTCACCTACCAAGCCGGCTCCACCCAGGGGCTCACCGCGACGGACCCGGCCTTATCGGGGCAGGTGCTCACGTGGAGCGGGCCCTGGAGCGTGCCGCCATACTCTCATGTAAACTTGAGCTTCCAGGTTTATGCAGGAACCGCCTCCGGCGTCTTCTATAACAACGCCAGCGTCTCGGGCGCCAACTTCGCCCAGGTTTCCACGGGAGACGCCGCCCCGGTCACGGTAATCGCCCCCTTGCTGGAAATAGAAAAAAACGTGGACAAAACCAACGCCAAGCCCGGGGAGGAGCTGATTTACTCCATCCACTACCATAATATAGGGTCCGACGCCGCCCACGACATTGTGATTACGGACGAAATTCCCGCATTCACCGCTTTTCTCCCCGGCAGCCTGAGAATAGGACCCGCGGACGGCGACTACGCCTCGGCGACCCCGGTTACGGATGCCGGGGATGGGGACGAAGGAGCGGTCATAGCCCCCAATATCGTCTTTGTAATCCCCTTGACGGGAGCGGACGACGGGGTTCCCGGAAGCGGCCCGGATGAAGGAAAAGCGTACTTCAAAGTGCTCATCGACTAAGGTTCAAGCGGGCGCCGCAAGTCGGCTTCCCAATCAGAATATCATTTCCATCAGGTTAAATGTGTGTGTATGTTTGATTTTTTGCCTATGATTAGACATTTTAAAGGCCATGCTGCAGTGGTTTCCCCAATAAAACCAGGAGGAAAAACAAGCAGTAATCTTTTTCAACACCCGGACGAACTTTATTTTTCGATTCCAAATTAATGGGTTAGATCCTATTGATTTTGATCAAAAAGTAAGTTTTACTTGCAATAAATGCAATTTTTACAAAAAAAACGTTATTTCTTTATTGCACTAAGATCATGCCTGATGGTATTATTTATCCGTCCGTGAAACTTGGACTCCAATCGTAAGAATGACTACTCATGTTCATATAGCGGCTAAGCGCCGTACTTTCAAAGCACATAGCGTACTATCGGGGTAAAAGCGACCATTGTCGTCAGCTTCTTGAAAACCCGTATCATTTGTTTTTCCATAATGCAGGTTGCTGTAAAAATTGCAGGTTGAGTCTTTGTAGTTTAACGACAACTGGCCCACCTATAAGCGACAACTCCAGTTTCTGCTGCGGTTGATTCCGGTTGTTACACTTTGATCCACAAGGGGTTTAACAGGAATGGAATTTTTCAACGAGCTCACCCAGACCATCTTAAACGGGGTCGCCATCGGGTGTATTTACGGGATGGTGGCTCTAGGCTTCGTGCTGATTTACAAGAGCACGGAAGTCATCAACTTCGCCCAGGGGGAACTCCTCATGCTGGGCGCTTTCATCAGCTACAGTTTAATCACGCAGCTTCACCTATCCTATTGGACGGCCTTGGTGATCACCATCTTGGCCATGGGAATCGTGGGGGCGATCCTGGAAAGGGTCGTGCTTCGCTCTCTTGTGGGGGAGCCCACCTACGCCATTGTCATTGTAACAATCGGAATTTCTTATTTTATCCGAAGCGTTGTAAGCATGGTACCGGGCTGGGGGACTGACACTTACGGGTTCCGCACTCCGTTCACGGATAAGTTTCTCCGCTGGGGGGACGTGGTCATCTCCTACGAGTATCTTTCCATCGTCGTATTGGCTTTTGTATTGATCGCCGTGGTTTTCGTCTTTTTCGGCTACAGCCGCATGGGTACGGCCATGAGGGCGACCTCCCAGAACCAGCTGGCTGCAGTTTACATGGGCATCAGCGTGACGCGGGTTTTTTCCCTCACCTGGACCATTGCAGCGGCCCTGGGGGGGATCGGCGGCATTTTGCTGGCGCCCATCACCTTTGTTCACATGAACATGGGCTTTATCGGCCTTAAGGCGGTGCCCGCCGCGGTTTTGGGGGGATTCACAAGTCCTCCCGGGGCCATTGTGGGCGGCCTGATCATCGGCATTACGGAAAGCCTGGCCGGCGTGTATTTGGAGGAGGGTTGGAAGGACATTGCGGCTTGGATCATTTTGATTGCTGTACTCATTATTAGGCCCCAGGGCCTGTTCGGCATCCAGGAAAAGAAAAAGGTGTAACGACTATGCGTTTTTTAATGAAGACGGATTATTATCAGGATATCAGGCTGTTCAAGTACAGGAGCACGTTCTTCTGGTATCTGGCATTGGTTGTTGGGTGCTTGTTCCTGCCCAAGATCCTGGACGAATACATGCTCTCCCAGCTGACCTTTATTTGCATCTACGCCGTAGCCGGGGTGGGGCTCATGCTGCTTACCGGCTTCACCGGGCAAATCTCCATGGGGCATGCGGCCTTTCTGGCCATCGGTTCGTACACCTCGGCCGTGTTGACCGCCAAGGGAGTTCCCTTTTTGCTGGCGCTGCCCGCTTCCGGCGTAACGGCGGCCCTGGTTGGAATCGTCATCGGCAGGCCCATCCTCCACTTGACGGGGTTGTATCTGGCCATCGCCACCATGGGCGCGGCCTTCATCATCGAGGAAATCCTGGTGAGATGGGAAAGCATCACCAACGGCAACATGGGCATGATGGTGGATACGCCTGTCATCTTCGGATTCAACTTTGACACCGAGATTCGTTTTTTCTACCTTTCACTAGCAGTTTTAATAATTGTTTTACTGCTAGCAAAAAACATCTTGAGGTCCCCGACGGGACGGGCTTTCATCGCCATCCGGGACAGCGAAATCGCCGCCGAAGCCATGGGCATCAACCTGCCCAGCTTCAAAACCCAGTCTTTCGCCGTCAGCGCGTTCTTTACGGGGATAGCCGGCAGCCTGTACGCCCACAAGATCTTTTTCATCAACCCGGAAAGCTACACCATCATGCAGTCCATCGAGCTTTTAGCCATTGTCATCATCGGCGGACTGGGCAGCCTCCACGGGGCGGTGTACGGCTCCATATTCTTCATATTTCTGCCCCAGTTGATCATCATAAGCAAAGATTATCTGCCGTCCTTTGTTCAGGACCAGACCGGGCTGCAGCCCGCTTTGTTCGGATTGCTGATCATCCTGGTCATGCTTTTCGAGCCCATGGGCATTTACGGCAGGTGGCTTAAAACAAAATTCTACTTTGAATGGTTTCCCCTGTACAAAAAGGACTCCTTCAAACGAGAGAAAAAATACCAGAAAGCGGAGAGGCATTAAATGGCGTTTTTTCAAGCACAGGAAATATCCATCAGCTTCGGCGGCCTAAGGGCCCTGGACCGGGTGAGCTTTACGGTCAACAAAGGGGAGATTTTTTCCATCATAGGCCCCAACGGCGCCGGCAAGACCACCATATTCAATTGCATAAACCGGTTTTACGACCTGGACGAGGGCGTGTTCTTGCTGGACGGGAAAAATCTTAGCTCCGCCAAGACCCACCAGATCGCCGATATGGGAATCGCCCGCACCTTCCAGAATATCGAGTTGTTCAAGAACATGACGGTTCTGGACAACCTGATTTTGGGCAGGCATCGGAAAAGGCGCTCCAACATCCTGACGGAGATGTTCTTTTTCAAGCCCGTGCAAAGGCAGGAGATAAACAGCCGGGAAAAGGCCGAGGAAATCATCGATTTCCTGGACCTGGAAGCCCACCGGGACCAGTTGGTCGTCAATCTTCCCTACGGCGTCCAGAAAACCGTGGAGCTGGGCCGGGCCCTGGCCATGGAGCCCACGCTTTTGCTTCTGGACGAGCCCACCTCGGGCCTGAACATGGAGGAATCCGAGGATCTGGCCTTTTGGCTGGACGACATGAAGGAGGAGTTGGGCATCACGGTCCTGATGGTGGAGCACAACATGCGGTTCGTCAAGCAAACCACGGACCGGGTGCTTGCCATTGATTTCGGGCAGACCATTATCGAGGGAGAAACCAACGAAGTCTTGAACCACCCTGACGTGATGAGAGCCTACCTGGGGGAAGAAAATGTCTGTAATGCTTAAAGTCCGCAACATAGAAACTTATTACGGCCCCATCATGGCTATCAAGGGGGTCTCCTTTGACATACTGGAAGGGGCGGTGGTCACCATTCTGGGCGCCAACGGCGCCGGCAAAACCACCATTTTAAAAACCCTGTCCTCCATCATGGACCCGGAAAAAGGGACCATTGAATTCATGGGGCGGCGCATTGAAGGGCTGCCTCCGGAAAAAATCGTGGCCATGGGCATCTCCCAGGTTCCGGAAGGCCGGGAGGTCTTCCACGACCTGACGGTCAAAGACAACTTGCTCATGGGCGCCTACCTGCGCAACGACCGGGCCGGGATCAAGCGGGACATCGACATGGTGTACGATTATTTTCCCATCCTGAAAGACCGCACGGGCCAGCTTGCCGGAGACATGAGCGGCGGCCAACAGCAGATGGTGGTCATCGGCCGCGCTCTCATGGCGCGCCCCAAGCTGCTCATGCTGGACGAGCCGTCTTTGGGCCTTTCGCCCTTGCTGGTCAAGGAGATTTACCAGATCATCGAGCGCATCAACCAGGAGCATAACACCACCATCCTGCTGGTGGAGCAAAACGCGCCCATGGCCTTGTCCATTGCAAGCCACGGATTCGTTCTTGAACTGGGCAGGATCGTGATGGACGACACCTGCCAGGCGCTCATGGCCAACGAGGACGTGCAGGAGTTTTACCTGGGAATCAAGGAGGACAGCGTCCGTGGCGCCAAACGGTGGAAGCGTAAGAAAAAATGGCGCTAAATCTACCGGCGGCCGGTCAGCCCGGCGGCTATGAGCCGCTTTTCCCGCAATCCTTATCTTTACGGAATATAATAATGACGCCTTCCCAAATCAATATCCAAAACGAGACGGTCCCCACGCTATTCTGGCGCCGCGTACACGACTGGGCGGACAACACCGCCCTGCGCGCCAAGGTTTACGGCATCTGGAGAAAAATCACCTGGAGGGAATACGGGCAAAAAGCCAGGTACGCCGGCCTGGGCCTCATCAGCCTGGGCCTGGAAAAAGATGATCGGGTCACCATCATCAGCGAAAACAACCCGGAATGGCTGTTCAGCGACATGGGCGCCATATGCGCCGGCGGCATCTCCGTGGGGATTTATCCCACGGACTCCCCCCAACAGGTGGAATACGTCCTGAATCATTGCCAGGCGAAATTTTACATCGCCGAAGACGAAGAGCAGTTGGACAAGGTTCTGGAAGTGCGGGAGCGCACCCCCCACCTGAAAAAGATCATCGTTATGGACATGGAAGGCCTGCGCCATTTTGAAGACGACATGTGCATGAGCTTTGACGACCTGCTGGAACTGGGCAAGAAAATGGACGAGGAAAACCCCTTGCTCTTTGAACAGCGCCTGCGCGAGCCCCAGCCGGAAGACACGGCCATTCTCATCTACACCTCGGGCACCACCGGGCCTCCCAAAGGGGCTATGATCAACCCACGCCAATATCCTGAACACCATGGACATGCAAAACGAGGTGAATCCCGGGGATGAAACGGACGAAATCCTGTCCTTCCTGCCCCTGTGTCATATCGCCCAGAGAACGGTGTCGGTATTTGCGCCTTTGCTAACGGGCGGCAGAATCAACTTTGTGGAGGAAATGGACACGATCCCCCAGAACATGCAGGAGGTCTCCCCCACCATCTTCTTCGCCGTGCCCAGAATCTGGGAGAAATTCTATTCCTCCCTGATTCTGACCATGAAGGAATCCACCCGGTTCGAGAAGCTGGCCTTTAAATGGGCCACGGGAATCGGCCAGAAGCTGTCGGATATACGCCTGCACGGCCAGGAGCCGCCCGCCTATCTGAAAGTCCTGTTCAAACTTGCGGACTGGGCGGTTTTGCGCAACCTGAAAAAGGTGATCGGACTGAACCGGGCCAGATACTGCATGTCCGGCGCGGCGCCCATATCCCCCGACCTGTTGAAGTTCTATCACGGCCTGGGCCTGGACATCCGGGAGGTATACGGCCAGACGGAAAACTGCGGCCCCACCACGGTGCACTATTCGGGCCATGTGAAATTCGGCACAGTGGGCCAGCCCCTGCCCCGGGCCCAGGTGAAGATTGCGGAGGACGGCGAAATATTGCTCAACGGCCCCCATGTCTTCAAGGGCTATTTCAACGATCCTGAAAAAACCGCCGAAACGGTCATCGACGGGTGGCTCTACACCGGCGACGTGGGCAGAATCGACGAAGACGGCCATTTGATCATTACGGACCGGAAAAAGGACATCATCATCACGGCCGGAGGCAAGAACATCACGCCGTCCGAAATCGAAAACCAGCTTAAGTTCAGCCCCTACATCACGGACGCCGTGGTGATCGGCGACGGCCGGAAATACCTGACGGCCCTCATTATGGTGGACGACGAAAACGTCATGAAGTTCGCCCAGGAAAACAAAGTGCCTTTTACCACTTACGCAAGCCTTACCAAGGCCCAGGAGGTTGTGGACCTGATTCAAAACGAAGTGGAGGAAGTGAACAAACAATTTGCACGGGTGGAGACGGTCAAGAAGTTCCGTTTGATTGACATTCAGCTGACCACGGACGACGACGAAATCACTCCCACGGGAAAACTGAAGCGCAATTTCGTGAACGAAAAGTTCAAGGATGTCATCGAGTCGATGTATTAGGCTCTATAACTCAAAGCATAGCGGAGGTAGATCATGAAAGCCAAAACGTTTGTACTGTTTTTAGCTCTTATTGCAGCTCTGGGTTTCAGCTTTTCAGCGTCAGCAGAAGTTGGCGTGACGGATACGGAAATTATCATCGGTTCCCACCAAGACCTGAGCGGCCCCATTGCAGGATGGGGAACCCAGGTAAAAATGGGCCTGGAAATGCGAGCCAAGGAGTGCAATGATGCGGGCGGCATCCATGGCAGAAAAATCAAGTTGATCATCGAAGACAACGCCTATGACCCTAAAAAGGCCATTATGGTGACCAACAAGCTGATCTCCCGCGATAAAGTGTTCGCTTTTGTGGGCAACATGGGCTCCCCCACGGCGGGCGCCACCAAGCCCCTTATCTCCAAGAAAAAAATACCGCAAATGTTTCCGCTGACCGCGGCTTCTTTGTTTTTCGACCCCTTCGACAGGTACAGCTTCGGCGGCTGGGTTCCGTACTATGACCAGATGCGCTGCGCCACCAAATGGTTTGCGGAAAACAAAGGCTACACCAAATTCGGAATCATGTACCAGGATGACGAATTCGGCCAAATCGCGAAAAAGGGCCTGGAAGACCAGTTAGCGGCGATGGGTTTGAAAGTTACGGCCGCCGAGTCATACAAGCGCGGCGCTACGGACTTCAGCTCCCAAATCGCCAAGCTGAAAAAAGCCGACGTGGAAGTCGTATGCCTGGGCACGGTCATCCGCGAAACCGTCGGAGCTTTGAAAGAAGCCAAAAAACTCAATTGGGACGTCGACATGGTGGGCATCTCCCCTGCGTACACCACCTATGTGGTGGGACTCTGCCTGAAAGCCGGATTCTCGCCCGATGGTTTTTACGCTACCGGCCAGACCCCGTACATCTATCCTGACAGCCCTTATGACTCCGTGCGCGAATGGTGCGCCAAGCACAAGGAAATGTTTGGGAAAGACCCGGACATCCCCACTTCCGCCGGATGGGCGGCCCTGGATTACTTCATCAAAGTGGCTGAAAAGGCCGGTCCGGACCTGACCAGGGAAAAATGGATCGATACGGCCGAACATTTCGGCGTTTACAAAGATACAATGTTCCACGGCGTGGACATTGAATTCACCCCAAAACAGCATCAGGGCGCTTATGACGCCATATTGAGCCAGGTAGAGAATAACAAGTTTGTGCAGGTTGCCGACGTGTCCTTCAGGGACTAAGCGCCTGCATCTGCGGCGCTGTGTTCAAGCGGCGCGGAAAAGGCCGGGAGGCGTCCCACGATCTTATGCCCAAGGCAACTTTGATGATCATGAGCGCCCATTTGAGAGAGGATAGGGCCGAAGTCAACCTGGCATCGGCGCGGGGGTGCGATTACTTCCCCATCCTCAAGGACCGTAAGGCCAGTTAACAGGAGACAAAAAGCGCCCGGCGGCGATTGGCCGCCGCCGGGCGCGCTCTCATGGTTTGTCCCGGCCGCTCATGCCGGGCGACCCGTCCCCGGGCCTTTTGCTTTTTTGGTCGTTACGGACCTGATTAAGGACGGAGTGGAAGAGACGGAGAATCAACTGAGGGTGGAGGCCATCAACAGATTCCGGTTGATTGACATCCAGTTGACAACAGACGGCGAAATAACTCTTACGAAAAAACTCTAACCCAATTTCGTGAACGAAAAGTTCAAGGATGTCATTGAATCCATGTATTAAGCCCCTTAACTCTAACCATAGTGGAGGTGGAAAATGAAAACCAAATGGGTGGTACTGTTATTAACTCTTTTGATGGCAGCCGGCTTTGCTTTTACGGCGTCGGCCGAAGTAGGCATTACCGACGACGAAATCGTCATCGGCTCCCATCTGGACCTGAGCGGCCCCATCGCGGGCTGGGGAACCCAGGCGAAACTGGGCATGGAAATGCGCGCCAAGGAATGCAACGACGCCGGCGGCATCCATGGCCGGAAAATCAGACTGGTCATTGAAGACAACGCCTACGACCCCAAAAAGGCCATCATGGTGACCAACAAACTCATCGCCCGCGATAAAGTCTTTATGTTCGTGGGCAACATGGGCTCCCCCACGGCGGGCGCCACCAAACCTCTGATTTCCAAGAAAAAAATTCCGCAAATCTTCCCCATTACGGCGGCGTCCCTGTTCTTTGATCCTTACGACAGGTACAGCTTCGGCGGCTGGATTCCCTACTATGACCAAGTCCGCTGCGCCGCCAAATGGTTTGTGGAAAACAAGGGCGCCAAAAAGTTCGGCATGATGTACCAGGACGACGAAATGGGCCACATCATGAAAAAGGGCCTGGAAGACCAACTGGCAGTGCATGGCCTTAAAATCACAGCGGCCGAATCCTATAAACGCGGCGCCACGGATTTCAGCTCCCAGATGGCCAAGCTGAAAAAAGCCGACGTGGACGTGGTGTGTCTGGCCACCGTCATCCGCGAAACCGTGGGCGGCGTCAAAGAAGCCAAGAAGCTCAACTGGGACGTGGACATGGTCTGCTACTCCCCCGGCTACAACAGCTACGTTGTGGGCCTCTGCCTGAAAGCCGGCTTCTCCCCGGACGGCCTCTACGCCACCGGTCAGTCCAACTACGTCTATCCCGACAGCGAGTTGGAATCCATCCGCAATTTCTGCGCCAGGCATAAGGCTCTGTACGGCAAAGATCCCGACCTGCCGACCTCTGCAGGATACAGCGGCTTGGATTACTTCATCAAGGTGGCTGAAAAAGCCGGTCCGGACCTGACCCGGGAAAAATGGATCGATACCGCCGAACATTACGGCGTCTACAAAGACGAAACCTTCGGCGGCGTGGATATTGAATTCACCCCGGAGCAGCATCAGGGCGCTTTTGACGCCATCCTGAACCAGGTGAAGAACAACAAGTTCGTGAAGATCACTGACGTGTCTTTCAGGGAATAAGCTCTTCTAAAACCCTTTACATTCCAAAACGCCCGCCCTCCCTTGCGGAGAGCGGGCGTTTTATTTGGGAAGCAGGCCCTAATTTTCGGCACGCATCTTTTTGATTTGCGCGACGGCGTGTTCGATCCCCAGCTCAATGCCCAAAGCGCGGCTCATGGTCTGATTGGGGGCGAAACGCCGGACAAAGGCGATTTCCTCGTCCGAAGGGCGCTCCGTAACCTTCAAATCCTCGGCGACTTTCATCTCCCATGGAACCTTGGCCTGGATCTCCTCCACCTCAACGCCCGGATGAATCCGGGCCAAAAACATTTCCTTGGTTTCCTCGTCAAAATGAAAAATCCCCTGGGTGGTGATGAGCGCGCAAGGGCCGCTGTCCTTGGGAAAATACCCGCTTTCGTTGCGTGAGTTTCCGCCCCGCAAGTGGCCGGGGGAGGTCAGGTAGTCCAGCTTTTCCTTGAACTCCCCGCTGCGCATGGTCAAAACCGTGCGTTTGGAATAGGATATGAAGTCCGCGGCGCCGCCCGAGCCTGGCAGTCGGAGGTCGGGTTTGTAGTAATCGCCGATGGTGGTTGTGTTCAGGTTCCCGTAGCGGTCCACCTGCCCCACTCCCAAAAAACAGACGTCCACAAAACCCCGATACAGGGCCGTGAATATGGAAAACAAGTCCGTGTTGTAAGAATAGCCGCGCATGGCGTGGGCGTCGGCGATGTGGTTCAGGGGAACCAGGGGCTCAAAATCCACAATGCCGGACTCCAGCATGAGAGTGGCGTTGGGCGCATGGAGGGCCTTAGCCAGGGCGCCGGCGGTCATGGGCAGGCCCACGCCCAGGATGATGTTTTCTCCGTCGTTGATTTCCCGGGCTGCGGCGATGATCAGCATTTCGTTGAGCGTAAAAGGCTTAGCCATAGAGCTTCTCCCTTTGTTCCAGCAAGAGTTCCAGTTCCTCCGGGGTTTTTCCCAGGTACCTGTCGCGGTCGTTTTCGTCCCAGGCCGAGTGGAAGGCCGCGCCGTAGCTTGCGGGCGCGCTGGGCAAAGGTTTGGCTTTCAATGCCTGCAGCCTGCTGATGTGGAAAACCTTGGCGTAATGATCCAAATACGCTTGCCTGGACGGGCAGCCGTAAACCCATTCATCCAGCCATTTTTCCATGTCTTCGCACTTTTTCATGGCCGCCATGATCAGGCCGTAAAAGAGCTTGTCCTGATTGTAATAGCCCAGAACCTCGCAAGGATGGGCGCCCCACGGGCTTTCCACCACGGCGTCCACCCGGTATGCGGGGATGATGGTAAAGTGAGGACTGGCGCGGACAATGCTTTCGTCCACGATTTCCTCGCAGGACACGATGATCTTTTTGCTGGCGAGAGCGGCCGCGGCCACGCTGCCCAAAGCGCCCCAGTACTGGGCGTTGCCGTGTTTGTCGGCCCGCTGCACGTGCACGATGCAGACGTCCGGGTTGGCGGCTGGAACGGTGAGGATTTCCTTGCCGGTGTAGGGGCATGTGATGATCCGGTATTTGTCGTCGCCCATGAAGGTGCGTTTGGTGAACAAATCGGTCTCGCGAACGCCCTCCAGCACCTGCATGAAGGAAAATCCGTGCATCCCGGCGACCATGCGGGCGTTGTAGTTGAAATTGCTATAGTCCTCCAGTTCCAGGCTGCCGTCCTGCAATGCTCTTTCCACGGACGAGCCTCCGGTTTTTCCGCCGGAGCGCATGACATAGGTGCTGACCATACGGGAAAGGCAACCGGCGGCGGTGAGAATTTCCGCGTCGAAAATGCCGGATTGGGAGTACAGGGTAAGGTCGCGGCGTCCCTGCCGGATGACTTCGCACACGAGGTCTGCGCAAGTGCCTACCGTATAATTGCCGATCACCAGTTCATCGCCGTCGTGGATTAACCGTTGCACGGCTTCTTGGGCGGTGGTGACTTTGGATCTTTTTCCCTCCATATATGTCTCCTGTTTGAGTGAAAGGGTAAGGGGTGTGGATTAAAAGAGGGATAGGCGAAAAAATGGTTTTTACGAGTTTATTGGGACGCCAGCAAGGTTCGTCTGATTCTTGCGGTTTTATTATTTCTCCAACTATTTGTTGGGTTTCGCGTCCGGCGCTCCAGGCTTCAGTCTCCCGCATTGGCCCGGCAAGTTCTTCGCGTTCGGGCAGGCCGTGCAAGCTCTACCCAACCTACTAACTTTATTAATAAATAGTAGATTGGGCAGAGCGATGGAAAGGCATATTGAAAGCCCGTAACCTGCGTCTTGCGGGATCGCATCCAACGTTTTTTTCTTCCTGCGAAACCCAATAAAAAGTCGCCGAATCCGCTTTATAACAACCTGGCTTGCCAAGGCTCAAACGTCAAACGTAGACTTGACCCCATTTACTCGCCGATAAAATTAGGCGGGCGCTTTTCCAGAAATGCGGCGAATCCCTCCTGGCTGTCTTTGGTGTTCTTGACGACAGCGCTGCCCTGCCCTTCGACTTCCAGGCCGATTTCAATGCCTTCGTAAGCGCCGGCCGACATGGCTTTCAGCACCATGGCCACAGCCACCGGAGGCCGCTTGGCCAGGGCTTCGGCAAAAGCCATGGCGTCTTCCATGAGCATTTCAGGGGCGCTGACCTGATTGACCAGGCCGATTTCCAGGGCCTGATTAGCGTCCAGGCGTCTGGAGAACAGGATCATGTCCAGGGCCTTGGCTTCGCCGATCACCCGGGAAAGACGCTGGGTGCCGCCCCATCCGGGGATGATGCCCAGATTCAACTCGGTCAGGCCGATTTTGGCCTTGGGATTATCGGCCATAATGCGGAACGTGCAGCAAAGCGCCAGTTCCAGGCCGCCGCCCAACGCGTGTCCGTTGATGGCCGCGATCACGGGCTTCTCAAACCGGTCAATGCGAGTCCACAGGGTCTTGGCCATGGGGCTGGTCTTGGGCAGGTTGGCGGCGTCGGAAACGTCCATGCCGGCGGAAAAGCATTTGTCGCCCGCGCCGGTGAGGATGACTACCCGCACGTCCTTATCCTTTTCAGCTTCATCCACAGCAGCCAGGAAGTCCGTGACGGCCGCCAGGTTCCAGGCGTTGGCCGGGGGATGGTTGAAGGTGATGACGGCGATATGCCCCTTTTTTTCGTAAATCATATTTTCCAGGTTCATGGTTTGCTCCTTTTTACCTGTTGGCCTTACGGTATCCCAACTGGTCCATGGCGATGATCATCTTGCAGATGTTGGCCGAGCCTTCCACCAGTACGTAGGTGGGGATGTCGCGGTAGTAGCGGGCCAGGGGATATTCCGTGGAATATCCGTAGGCGCCCATAAGCCGCATGCCGTAGTTGGCGCACTTCATGGCGGTTTCCCCGGCGAAGTACTTGGCCTGGGCCACGGCCATGCCGTTATTTTCCATGCCCTGGTCTTTCTGCCATGAGGCCTTGTAGACCAGAAGCCGGGCCGCCTCGATTTCCGTGGTCATCTGGGCGATCAGATCCTGGTTCATCTGAAAGGTTCCCACGGACTTGCCGAATTGCTCCCTCTTGGTGATGTATTTTGTGGCGATATCCAGGCAGGCCTGGGCGCATCCCACGGCTCCTGCGGCCGCGGAAAGGCGGGTGTTGGCCAATGACGAAAAGACGATCCTGGCCCCGTCGCCGGGCTTGCCCAAAAGGTTTTCCTTGGGCACGCGGGTGTTGTCGAAAAACAGTTCGCCGGTGGGCGAAGAGTGGGAGCCCATCTTGTTTAGATCCGTGGTCTTGATGCCGTTGAAGTTCCTGGGCTCCACGATGAACGCGGACAAGCCCTTGGTTTTGGCCGATTTGTCCGTATAGGCGTAAATGATGATCACGTCCGCCTGATGGGCGTTGGAAATCCAGGTTTTGGAGCCGTTCAGCACGTAGTGATCGCCCATGTCCGTGGCCTCGGTTTCGATGGCCAGAACGTCGGAGCCTGCGTTGGGCTCGGTAATGCCGAAGCCGCCCAGGTATTCGGCGCGGCAGAGTTTTTCCACGTATTTCTTTTTAGCTTCTTCGGTCCCGTATTTGTAGATGGGATAGGCGCAGCCCAGGCCCAGAAGGTTGATCTGCACCCGCAGGGAGCTGGAAGCCCTTGCGATTTCCTCGGTGATGATGGAAGCCGCCAGCCAGCCCATGCCTTCTCCGCCGTATTCCTCGGGGACGACGGCGCCGAAAAAGCCCAGTTCACCCATGGGCTTCAGGACTTCCTTGATGGGCAGGTAGTGATCGGCGTCCCATTGATCCGCATTGGGGGCGATGTTCTTTGTGGCAAACTCGCGGACGGCCTTTTGAAGCATTTGCAGCTCTTTGGAAAGTTCAAAAATCATGGTTTATCTCCATAATGCCGGGCTATGCCCAGGCGTTGAGTTTGTTATTTCTGCGCAATGTTTTCCCAGATGATGGAATAGCCCTGCCCTCTTCCCACGCACATGGTGCACAGACCGTATCTGGCCTTGGGATTTTCACGGAACTGGGCCGCCATAAAGGCCGCCAGGCGAGGGCCGGAAGCCGCCAGGGGATGGCCGAAGGCCAAAGCCCCGCCCCAGGGATTCACCCGGGGATCGTTCCATTCCACGCCCAGGCGATTCAGGCAATACAAGGCCTGGACGGCGAAGGCTTCGTTGATCTCGATGATGTCGATATCATCCATGGTCAGACCGGCTTTTTGCAAGGCTTTTTGCGTGGCAGGCACGGGCGCAATGCCCATCACCCGGGGATCCACGGCCGCCACGGCGGACGCGACATACCGCATGACCGGCTTCAGGCCCATGTCCCAGGCCTTGTCCGCTTCCATCAAGAGGACAGCGGAAGCGCCGTCGTTCAATCCGGAGGCGTTGCCCGGCGTAACCCGTCCGTTTTCCCGAAACGGAGTTTTGAGGTTGGCCAGGCCTTCCATGGACGTGGAGGGCCGGGGCGCCTGATCCTGATCGATAACGACCTTATTGCCTTCGGCGTCCACGGTTTCCACGGGGATGATCATGCTTTTCATCTTACCCGCTTCAATGGCCTTATGGGCTTTTGCCTGGCATTCCACGGCGTAGGCGTCGGCCATTTCCTTGGTGAACTCGGGCCACCGGTCATGGATGTTTTCGGCGGTCTGGCCCATGTTGAAGGCGCTGGCGTCTCCCATGGCCTCTTCGGCCCTGGGGTGAGGATCCCGCATGAATCCCATGGGCAAATGTCCCATGTGCTCCACGCCGCCGGCAACCAGGCAGTCCAACATGCCGCTGGCGATATTGGAGCATGCAAAGCCTAAAGCTGTAAGCCCGGAGGCGCACATGCGGTCAATGCTGCAGCCGGGGACGTTCCAGCCCCAGCCGGCCAGCATGGAGATCATACGGCCTATGGTGCCGCCCTGCTCTTTCATCTGATTGGTGACGCCCCACAATATGTCTTCCACCATTTCAGGCTTGGCCGGAGGGTTGCGTTCCATAAGCGCATGCAGCAAAGGGATGCACAGGTCCTCCGCCCTTGTGTTCCAGAAAATGCCCTTTTCCCCCGCCCTGCCGAATGCCGTGCGCACGGCGTCCACCGCAACAACTTCTGATAATTTTCCGGCCATGATTATTTCCTTTCGAGAACGGCTGCAATTCCAAGGCCGCCGCCTCCGCAAATGCATTCCAGGGCCATTTTGGCGTCCCTGCGGCGCATTTCATACACCAGGGAAACCAACACGCGCACGCCGGTGGCGGCGATGGGATGGCCCAGTGATATTCCCGATCCGTTGACGTTGATCTTGCCGTAATCTTCCTTGCCAATGCCCATGTCCTTGAGATCAGCCAGAACCTGGGCCGCAAAGGCCTCCTGGATTTCGATCAGCTCCATCTGGTCCATGGATACGTCCGCCTGAGCCAAAGCCTTGCGGGCGGCCGCGCCCACGGTGAGGTAAGTGCGGGTGGGGTCCGCGCCGGCCACGGCCACAGCCTTGACGGAAGCCAGAACTTCCAGGCCCAGTTCCTTGGCTTTTTCAGCGCTCATGACCACCACGGCGGCGGCGCCGTCGTTTTCCGTGGAGGAGTTGCCCGCCGTGCAGACGCCGCCCAAAACCGGCTTGAGCTTGGCCAGCTTTTCAATAGCCGAATCGGGCCTGGGGTTTTCGTCCTTGGCCACGATAATGGGATCGCCCTTGCGCTGGGGAATGGTGATGGGAATCATTTCCTCGTCAAACTTGCCCGCCTCCTGGGCGGCGCAGGCCTTTTGATGGCTGCCCAGGGCCCATTCGTCGCATTCCTCCCGGGTGACGCCTTCCTCCTTGGCGCCGGTTTCGGCCCAGGACATCATGGAAGGGAGTATGCCGTAGCGGCTTTCGGGCTGGCTCATGACCCTGGCCCGCTGAATGCGGTCGTACATGGGCATGCCCCAGATGCCCAAATCGCCGTGGCCCCTGGGCATGCCCTTTTGGCCGCCCACGCCCCACTTGATATTGCCGGGCAGGTAAAATTCAGCGTTGGACATGCTTTCCACGCCGCCGGCCACGATGATCTCGGCCTGTCCGCTTTGAATCAGGGCGGAGGCCAGGCGGATGGTTTCCAGGCCGGTGCAGCACCGGCGGTCAATGGTGAGTCCGGGGATTTCCTCGGGCCAGCCTGCATTCAAAAGCCCCATGCGGGCGATGTTTACGTACTCGCCGTTCTGGTAGGACTGGCCCATAATCACTTCGTCCACCTGATCCGGTTTAATCCCCGCCTTTTTGATGGATTCGTTTAGAACCAGAGCGGCCAGGTCGTAGGCCTCGATGGTCTTGAGCGCGCCCATATAGCGCCCGACGGGAGTGCGGACGCCGCTGACAATAACTATTTCCTTTGTCATTCTTTTCCCTCCGTGGATTTAGAACGCGTTGTCGGCCATTTCCACAACCTCCCGGTCCACGCGGGTGCACGTGCGAGCCCGGGCCTGGGTGTGAGGCAGGGTGATGTCCGTAAAGAAGGTCGCCTGGGCCACCTTGCCGCGGAAAAAGTCGTTTTTCTTGCCGGATTTCTGGGCTCTATCATACGCGATAATGGCCAGATCCACCAAGCGCCAAACCATGATGACTTCGGAAAAGCACATGAGCGCCGGATAGGTGTAGGAAGCCCATTGCAGGGGATCGGCGGAATACCGGGAGCTCATTTCCCTTGCCATTTCCTGGAGGTCGTCCATGACGTCCTTAAGAAAGCGCACCTGGCTGCCCAGGCCGGGGTGGGCGTGGTTCTTCTCGCAGAAATCCGTGATCTCCTTGAGAAAGGCCTTGTAGGGCGCGCCTTCGTTCATGTGCATTTTGCGGCCCATGAGGTCCGTGGACTGAATGCCGTTGGCGCCTTCGTACAGGCTCATGATTTTGGAGTCGCGAAGGTATTGTTCAATGGGGTAGTCCTTGCAGAATCCGTAGCCGCCCAGGCATTGCATGGCCGTCTCGCAAACCTTAAAGCCGATGTCCGAGCAATAGGACTTGACGATGGGAGTCATGAATTCCATGAGCATGGTGCAGCGCTCTTTTTCCTCGGGATCGGTCGTGACCTGGGCCAGGTCGGCCCAGAAGGCGGTGGTATAAATCATGGAGCGCATGCCGTCCACGGCGCCTTTCATCCACAAGAGCATGCGGCGGACGTCGGGATGGTCGATGATGGGCACAGAGCCCTGCTTGCGTTTGGCGATGTCCCGGCCTTGAACCCGGCTTTTGGTGTAATCCAGGGCGTGCTGATACGCGGCGCTGGCCATGGACATGCCGGACACGCCCGTGTTGATGCGGGCTGCGTTCATCATCTGGAACATGTGGGCCAGGCCCATGTTGGCCTTGCCGCACAAGTAGCCGATGCAGCCGTCCTTGCCGCCGAAAGCCAAAGCGGCCGTGGGCGAGGAGTGGAGACCCAGTTTTTTCTCAATGCCCGTACAAACCACGTCGTTAAACTCGCCGGGGTTTCCGTTTTCGTCCACACGGTACTTGGGCACGATAAACAGGGAAATGCCGCGCACGCCCTCGGGCGCGCCCTCTATCCGGGCAAGAGCCAAATGCACGATGTTGTCGGCCAGGTCGTGATCGCCCCAGGAGATGAAAATCTTGTTTCCCTTGATTTTGTAATGATCGCCTTCGGGATAGGCCATGGTTTCCAGGGCCGCCAGATTGGAGCCTGCATTTGGCTCGGTCAGGGCCATGGTGCCCGCCCATTCGCCGCCGTACATCTTGGGGATGTAAGTCTGCTTCTGCTCGTCCGTGCCAAAGGACTCGATCAGGTGCGCCGCGCCGTGGGTGAGGCTGGGCGCCATGTTAAAGGACTGGCACGCGCCGTACATGAGGTCGTTGACCACAATGCGCATCATGGTGGGGAAGCCCTGGCCGCCGAATTCGGGATCGCGCACCGCGGCGGTCCAGCCGTCCTCGCCGTAGGCCTTGAAGGCGGTCTTGAATTCCTTGGGGCAAGTGACCGTGTTGTTCTCCCAATGCACGCCCTGCTCCTCCCCGATTTCGTTCAACGGGGAGACCACGCCCTTGGCGAAGCGGATGGCTTCGTTCACCAGCATGTCCAGCGCGTCCTCGTTCAGGGATTCGTAACGCTCGAATTCACAGAGCTTGCCGTATCCCAATTGCTCTTTAAGGATAAAGAACAAATCCTTTTGATTGATTTTGAAATCGCTCATAGCTTTTCATCCTATCGCCGCTTTTGCAGGCGGTTGATCAAGGTCGGGTATGCGTTGAATCGGCATTGAGAATCGTTTTATGTTGGGTTTCGCAAGCTCAACCCAATCTACGTCGCGATAAGAAAAGGCGTAGGTTGGGTGGTTCTGCTGCGGCTTCATGCGTAGAATCCAGGAGAGTGCGTTCGCCCTCCGAATTTTAAAAATCCAATGAAGCTGTGCAGGTTCACCCAACAAAATGTTCATTCCTCCCGGCCGACTCATAAAAACCCGCCTCGTGTTGGCTCAAACGTCAAACGTAGATTTGACCCCATTCGGGTTTATTTTTTACGGGTTCCGTCTTCGTTGTATTCGTACCATCCCTTGCCGGTCTTGCGGCCCAGGTGGCCGGCCTTGACCTTGCGCCTGAGCAGCAGGGGCGGATAAAAACGGGGGTCGCCGGTTTCCTTGTAGGTGGCCATCATGGCGCCGTAGGACACGTCAAGGCCCACCATGTCGCCGGTCTCGAAAATGCCCATCTTGCGGCCCGAGCCCAGACGCAGGCCCTTGTCAATGTCTTCGCAGGAAGCCACGCCCTGCTCCACCAAACGCATGGCCTCGATGTTGGAAGGGAAATTGATGCGATTGATCACAAACCCGGCGATGTCGCGGTTGACCATGATGGGCTCCTTGCCGATCTGCAGCACATACTCCCGTCCGGCCTGGGCGGTTTCGTCGGTGGTGGCCACCCCCTTGATGACCTCCACGGCCATCATCATGGGAACAGGAGAGAAAAAGTGAATGCCCAAAACCTGCTCCTCCCGTTTGGTTACGGCGGCCAGTTCGGTGATGGGAATGGCCGAGGTGTTGGAGGCAATGAGCGCGTCCGGACCGCAGGCTTCGTCCAAAGCCTTGAAGATTCCCTCCTTGACTTCCAGGTTTTCGAAAACCACTTCAATGGCCAGGTCCACGTCCTTGGCGGCTTCATAGCCGGTGACGGTCGTGATGCGCTTCATGACCGTGTCCACGTCTTCGGAAATCTTGCCTTTTTCCGCAAACTTGCCCACGGACCAGGCGATGTTTTTTTTGGCCTTTTCAAGGGCCGCTTCCGACATGTCCGTCAAAAACACCTCGATGCCGGCCTGGGCGCTCACCTGGGCGATGCCCGCTCCCATGAGTCCCGAACCCACCACAAACATTGATTTAATAGCCATGATTTCCTCCTGAAGGGTGATGATCTGGTTAAATTGGTAAAGGTTAATTCCCTGCTATGGAAAACTTGCTGATTGAAAAAGTCGTAGCTCGTTCCCATGGTTTTCGTGTGAGCGCATACGAATGCATATCACGATGAGTAAACATAAAATCGGAATAACTGCCCAATTGTTGGGTTGCGAAGTCCACAGGTTTTTTTGACGCTTGATGCGTCCGCGCCGGACTTCTTAACCCAACCTACGATCCTGTTCGACGCGACGTAGGTTGGGTAGAGTTTGCACGGCGTTAAAAAGGGCGTTCGAGTGAATACGTTTTAAAAACTGTTTAAAACCTGACAGGATTCCAACGAAACCCAACAATTGGGTAGTTATTCCCACCCGGCGCCCGGCTTGATTAGAGCAAAAGGCTTGCCAAACTTGAACGATTGCATATTCAAACTTATAACATCTTGATTTAAAGCTATATATAATACATAATGCTTACTTGCATTATATATTTTCAGGGCGAAAGCCAGGCCCATTCTGTATAGAATTTTCTACACACTTTCCTGTAAAATTGCTTAGCATTTTGGAATTGCACTAAATAGCGTCCATGTATATAATATTATACATGTAGATATTCTTATACGGAACTCCAAACCAGGAAAAAAACGCCTCATGAGCCAATCCCGCAAAAAATCCGCCGCCCCCAAAAAAATCCCCCAGGATCTGTTGGACGCCCTCTTGAACAACCCGTACGAAGGCCTGATTCTGGTGGACGACCAGGGAATCATCCGCCATATGTCCAGCGCCAACGAGGGGATATACCCTTTCACGCCCCAGGAATCGGTGGGCAGGCATATTCATGACGTCTCGCCCAAGAGCCGGATGGACCGGACCATACGCACCGGCAAGGCGGAGATCGGGCGCAGCATGATTCTGGACGACAAGACCAGGGTAGTGGCCCGTTTTCCCCTGAGTAAGGACGGCAAGGTGATCGGCGCGGCGGGCAAGCTGTTGTTCATGGATCCGGGCAAGATGAAGGAGTTGTACGAGCGCATCACCCATCTGGAGCGGCGCCTGGAAAAATACGAGGATGAACTGGCGCAGATATACCGCACCAATTATTCTCTGGACAGCATTTTGGGAGATTCGCCGGACATTATTCAGGCAAAGAGGCTTGCCGAGCAGGCGGCCGGAGCGGACTCGCCGGTGTTGATCATGGGGGAGTCGGGCACGGGCAAGGAGCTTTTCGCCCATGCCATCCATGGCCTGAGCCAGCGGGACTCGGGAGCCCTGGTGAAAGTGAATTGCGCGGCCATTCCCGGGGAATTGCTGGAAGCGGAATTGTTTGGGTACGAGGAAGGCGCCTTTACCGGCGCCCGGAAAAAGGGCAAGGCCGGCAAGTTTGAACTGGCCCATGGAGGAACCATCTTCCTGGACGAAATTGGGGACATGCCTTTGCCCATGCAGATCAAGATCTTGCGGGTGCTTCAGGAGAGGGAGGTGGAGCGCGTGGGCTCCAACCGGCCTAAAAAAGTCGATTTCAGGCTGATTTGCGCCACCAATCGGGATTTGCCCAAGCTCATGCGGCAGGGTTTGTTTCGCCAGGATTTGTATTACCGCATAAACGTCATGACCCTTAAGCTGCCGCCGCTGCGGGATTGCAGGGACGACATTTTTCCCCTGTTCCAGCATTTTTCCCGGATTTTAGGCAGGGAGAAGACGCCGCCGAAAATTTTGCCCGGGGTCAAGGAAATCCTTGAAAAATATTCCTGGCCGGGCAATGTGCGGGAGTTGAGAAACGTGACCGAGCGCGCTTTGATCGTCTGCCGGGATAACGCGGTTTCTCCGGCCGACCTGCCGGACCTGAGCCAGCAGGAGGTTTTGCCCCAGGTTATCGAGGAAAAGGCCTCGTTAAAAACCCTGATGGATCAGGCGGAGAAAAAAATCATCGAGCAGACATTGATCCAGGCTTCCAGCCGGGCTGAGGCGGCCAGGAATTTGGGCATTCATCGCACGGGCTTGTACCAGAAAATGAAAAAACACGGAATAGAATAAGAAAATATATAATTTCCAAAATGGGAAAAATGAAATGAACAATAAAGCCGCCGAGGCAAACGGAAGCAAGTTGGGAACCTTTGCAGGGGTGTTCACCCCCAGCATCCTGACTATTTTAGGCATCATCTTATTTCTGCGCCTGGGCTACGTCGTTGGCGAGGCCGGGTTGTGGAAGGTGCTCCTCATCATCGGCCTGGCCAACGCCATCTCCGTATTGACCAGCGTCAGCCTGTCGGCCGTCGCCACCAATATGAAGGTGAAAGGCGGCGGGGATTATTATTTGATATCCCGAACTTTGGGCCTGGAGTTCGGCGGCGCCATAGGCCTGGTGCTGTTTTTGGCGCAATCGGTTTCCGTGGCCTTTTATTGCATTGGTTTCGGCGAGGCCTTGGAAAGCATGTTGCCAGGAGGCAGCGCCCTTTCGCCTCGAATGATCGCCTTGATCGCCATGGCCTTGCTGTTTGTGTTCGCCTGGCTGGGCGCAGACGTGGCCACCAAATTCCAGTTTGTGGTCATGGCGCTGCTGGTTCTGGCGCTGGCGTCTTTTTTTATAGGCGGCCTGCCCCATGTGAAAGGTTCCACGCTGGCGCAAAACTGGACCGGGCCTTCAAACGGGCCGGGGTTTTGGATTTTGTTCGCCATATTTTTTCCGGCCGTGACCGGGTTCACCCAGGGGGTGAGCATGTCCGGGGACCTGAAAGACCCGATAAAAAGCCTGCCCCGGGGAACCTTTGCGGCCGTCTTTCTTTCCATCGCCGTATATTTCGGAGCGGCCCTGATCTTTGCTGCAACCAGTTCCCTGGACGTATTGAGCAAGGATTATTCGGCCATGCAAAAAGTCGCCAAGTGGCCGGTTTTGATCGACGCCGGCGTGGTCGCCGCCACCTTGTCTTCAGCCATGGCTTCGTTCTTGGGGGCGCCCCGGATATTGCAATCTCTGGCGCAGGACAAAATCTTCCCTTTTCTGACGCCCTTCGCCAAGGGGGAAGGCGCCAGCGCCAATCCCCGGCGCGGGGTGCTTTTGGCGGCCGGAATCGCCCTGGTAACCATATTGATGGGGAACTTAAACCTGATCGCACCCGTGGTCTCCATGTTTTTCCTCATCTCCTACGGGCTGTTGAATTACGCCACCTATTTCGAGGCCAAGGCGGCCAGCCCGTCCTTTCGGCCCACGTTCAAATATTTCAACAAAAAATACAGCCTGTTGGGCTTTCTGGCCTGCCTGGGGGCCATGCTGGCCATCGACCCCAAGTCCGGAGCCGCCGCCATCGCGGTATTGTTCGCCATCCATCAATACCTGATGCGCACGGCCCACACGGAACGCTGGGCGGACGGCCAGCGCTCCCATCATTTGCAGGAAATGCGCAAGCATCTGCTCGCTACCGTCAATGAGCCCGAGCACTACCGGGACTGGCGGCCTTACATTTTGGTTTTTACGGAAAGGCCGGACCGGCGGGCCAATCTGCTGCGCTTCTCCTCCTGGCTGGAAGGCAAAAGCGGCGCCGTAACCGCCATCCAAGTAATAGAGCAGTCAGGCGCCAAGGGGTACAAAATGAAGCAGGAGGCCGAGGAGGAGCTGCGTCAGGCCATCGCCGAACAAAAGCTGCCCATCTTTCCCCTGGCCATTCGCACTTCGGACGTCCAGACCTCGCTGGAAACCCTGCTTCAATGCTTTGGCATCGGACCGTTCAAGGCGAACACCGCCGTTCTGAACTGGTTTGAGGAAAAGCGATACAGCACCGTGGGCGGCCGGGAAATCCCCTACAGCCGCAACCTGCGGATCGCCTTCCGGGCCGGGGTGAACATCGTGCTATTAGCCGCGGGCGAAGAGGAATGGGCCGCTCTGGACGCCGCCCCCAAAGAGGAGCGGCGCATTGACGTGTGGTGGAAGGACGACGCCACAGGCAGGCTCATGCTGTTATTGGCCTATCTGATAACCCGGAACTCAGGCTGGGAGAACGCCAAAATCCGGGTGCTTGTCCAGGCCAGCGAGGAAGACGAAAAGGAAGCCGTCATGATCATGGCGGACTTTCTCCAGGACGCCCGCATCAAGGCCGAACCCGTGGTTCTTTCCAAGGTGGATCCCCAGGCGGTCCGGGAGGAGTCCGGGGACGCGGCCCTGGTGTTCAGCCCGTTCAGGCTGCATTACAATCAACTGCAAAACCAGTTCGGCGGTAAAATAGAAGATCTTCTCAACAAACTGCCTATTGTGGCTTTGGTCCTGGCCTCCCATGACGTGGACCTGACCGCCCAGCCCGACGAAGGCGAGGCGGGCAAGCTGGCTGCAGCCATGGACGAATATGAAGAATGCCTGAAAAAAGCCCAAGGCTTGGAGCATGAGGCGGAAATGGCCCGGGAGGAAGCCTTGAAAGCGGAAAAGCGCCTGTTGGACGCGCCCACCGGGGATTCGGACCAGGAGGCGGAAAAGCGTGCGGCCATGGTCAAGCAGGCCCAGGAAGCCCGGGACGAAGCCGCCAAAGTATTTAAAAAATCCGCCAAGGCCGAGGCCCGGCTGCAGGAAGCCGCTAAAATCATGGAGTCCTTAGGCTTGACAACCAAAGCGCCCAGGGCGGAAAAGAACCAAAGCGAGGCCCCGGCGGAAGATTCGGAAAGCAACGAAGCATCTGAGAATGAAAACATAGAACCGGAAGAGTGAAGGACGGCTGAGGATAATTCATTCTAAGCGCACAATACTTGGACTTTTCCCATTCCTTTTGATATGCCTTACTCAAACGTGTAAGTCCATGCCGCCGCCGTTCATCCAGGGGGGAGTGTTAGGGGCGGGGCATGTTTTTCATCGTTCGGACGCGTTTTCTAACCATCAATCCCGAACGACCTTGGAACCAAATTCAAGAATCTGAAAGTCAGCGTCTCCGGGGGGGAGAAACCGTTGATTTTAGCTCGGAACGATCTGACCATTTTTTTTGTCATTCGGAGGGGGTGTTATGGCAAGTCCGTATTGGGTTAAGACGCTTCTTAAAAAATCATTTCCCTCGCGCTTTTTTTTGGCGCGATTGACGCATTTTCCCGTGCTCGGCAATCTGATCGAAAAGGCCTTGTTTGAAAATGACGACATCATTTATCTGGCCAAGGATTCGGTGGTTGAGATCAACCACGACCTTGCCGGCCGGGAGGACATGGTCATGCCGTCCCAGGTGTTGGAGCATTTTATTATCCGCTCCAATTACCGGTTTATCATGAACACCTGCATTTGTAGGGAAAGCGAAGGCTGCCGGGACTATCCCATAGACCTGGGCTGTATTTTCTTGGGAGAGGCGGCTTTGGACATCAACCCGAAGTTCGGCCGTCTGGCCTCCGTGGAGGAGACTCTGGAGCACGCCCGCAAATGCCGGGAGGCGGGTCTGGTGCATTTGATAGGCCGCAACAAGCTGGACACCATCTGGCTGAACGTGCGGCCCAAGGAAAAATTGTTGACCGTTTGCCACTGCTGTCCTTGCTGTTGTTTGTGGAAGGTGATCCCGACCATCACGGACAAAATCAGCGACCGCGTGGCGCCCATGCCCGGCCTGACCGTAGCCGTTACGGACAAATGCGTGGGTTGCGGGGCTTGCATAAATGACATATGTTTTGTAAACGCAATCCGGCTGGTCGACGGCAAAGCTGAAATCAGCGGCGATTGCCGGGGCTGCGGCCGATGTGTGGAAATTTGTCCATCCGAGGCGATTCGGGTGAACTTCCATGGGGGGGCGAGCGTGGAAGGCGCCATCAATCGAATCCACGGCTTGGTGGATTTTACCTAATGGAGTAGTTTTGCAGTGAGTTCCCCCAATCCAAATGCGGTCAAGGCGGCCGCGCAATACCTGGCCCTGACCCGGGAAAGCCAGGGGCCGGTGGAATGCCTGGGTTTGGAAAGATCCTCCCAGGCCTATTTTATCGCCCAGCTTTTTCGGGAGAAAAAACGCACCGTCCTGGTATTGGCGCCCACCAAAAAGGAAGCCAAAACCCTGTGCGCGGATTTGGATTTTTTTCTGCAGGACCTGAAACAGCCCGAGTCGGCCCTGCCCGGCCAAGGCTGGATTCTGGAATTCCCGGCCTATCACATCCTGCCCTTTAAGGGGATTTCGTATCATACGGAAACCGCCGCCAACCGCATATCCGCCCTGAGCCGCATGGCCAACTCGCCGGATCCGGCCATTGTGGTGACCACGCCCCAGGCCATGGCGTCCAGGCTGATTCCCAAGAGCGCGCTCAACAGCTTTGGGGAGCTTATCATGGCCGGCGAGGAGCTGGACCGGGACGCCTTTGTGGAAAAACTGGTGAGCGGCGGCTACGTCAAAAATCTGATCGTGGAGGAGCCCGGCGATTTTTGCGTCAGGGGCTCCATTGTGGACGTTTACGGTCCGCCCTATTCTCAGCCGCTTCGCATCGAGTTTTTCGGGGACGAGGTGGACTCCATCCGATTTTTCTCGCCCTCCACCCAACGCACCATCAAAAAAATGGAGGAGGCGGTCATCCTGCCCGCCACGGAAGCGGTGGTCTCGAAAGATCGTCTGCAAAGCGTTATCCATCGCGTGCGGGAAAAGGCGGTTCTGGCGGACATGCCGGTGACCAAAATCCGCGAGGTGGTGGACAGCCTCAAGGCCACACAGCAATTCCCGGGCATCGAGGGATTCGTCCCGTTGCTGTACGAAAACGGCGGAGACTCCCTGTTCGACTACCTCCCGGCCGACACCCTGTGCACGGTCCTGGATCCTGTTGCGGCGTCCCAGGAGTACGAAAAATACCTGGAGGACGTGGAGGAGAATTACGAAACCGCCCAGGCGGAAAACCGCCTTTCCATTCCTCCGGCCATGACCCATCTTCCCGCGGAAGATTTTCGGAAGCGCCTTAACAGGGCCAGGCCCCTGACCTTTCCCACACTGGCCGTCACCGGCCCGCAGGAGGAGGAAGCAGGCAAGGCCCGCATGCAATTGCATGTGGAGACCAATACGGAACTGGTCCAAAATCTTAAGGCGTCCAAGGAACGGGACCAGTTGCTCAAGCCCCTGGCCGACTGGGTGAACGACAAACGCGATCAGGGCTATTCCATTGTCATGGCTTGCGGCTCCAAGATGCAGGCCGAGCGCCTGGAATCCCTGCTTACCCCATATGGCGTGGGCCTCTCCCGCAACCAGAACTGGATGACCAGGCCCAGCGCCCGATGCCAAGTGGTTTTGGGAAGTCTTTCCTCCGGCTTTGTGTGGCCGGCCGAATCCCTGGCCGTGGTTACGGAAACCGAGATCTTCGGCCCCAAGCATCGCCGCCGGAAAATCGAAACCCAACGCCCCCGCACCGAATTGTTGGACCTTGCCCAACTCAGCCAGGGGGATTTTGTGGTGCACGTGGACCACGGCATCGCCCAATACGGCGGACTGGTCAAGATGGATCTTGGCGGCGTGGCCAACGATTTTTTACTGTTGGAATACCGGGACGGAGACAAGCTCTACCTGCCGGTGGACAAGTCCAACCTCATCCAGAAATACCGGACCATGGGCGAAACCGCCCCGGCCCTGGAAAAGCTGGGCGGCAAAGCCTGGGAAAAGGTCAAAAGCCGGGTTAAAAAGTCCGTGGAGAAAATCGCCGGAGAGCTTCTTAAGCTCTACGCCGTGCGCAAGGTCAAACAAGGCTATGCGTTCTCGCCCACGGACAGTTACTTCGCCGAGTTCGAGGCTAATTTTGAATACGAGGAAACTCCGGACCAAGCCAAGGCCATCAACGACGTGCTGGCGGACATGGAAAACCGGCGGCCCATGGACAGGCTGATCTGCGGGGACGTGGGATACGGCAAAACCGAGGTGGCGTTAAGGGCTTCATTCAAGGCGGTGAGCGACTCCAAGCAGACGGCCTTTGTCACGCCCACCACCATTTTGTCCGAGCAGCATTACCGAACCTTTTTAAAGCGCTACGAAGGCTATCCCGTAAAAATCGCCTGTCTGAACCGTTTTAGAAAAGCCGCCGAGAAAAAGGAAATCCTCAAAGGCCTGGAAAACGGGGATATTGATATTGTCATCGGCACCCACAGTGTGCTGCAAAAATCCGTGCAGTTCAAGGACCTGCGCCTGGTGATCATTGACGAGGAGCAGCGCTTCGGGGTCAAGCACAAGGAGACATTGAAAAAAATCCGCGCCACGGTGGACGTTCTGGCGCTGACCGCCACGCCTATCCCCCGGACCTTGCACATGTCCATGGTGGGCATCAGGGACATCACGGTCATCAATACGCCGCCCGAGCAAAGGCGGCCCATCACCACCTACGTCTCCAAATTCGACGAGGTGATTGCAGCGGAGGCCATCCGGGCGGAGCTGGCCCGCAAAGGCCAGGTGTTTTTCGTGCACAACCGGGTCCAGTCCATCGACGCCATGGCGGGCAGGCTGAAAAGGCTTGTGCCCGAAGCCAGGGTGGGAGTGGCCCACGGCCAGATGTCCGAGACCATGCTGGAAAAGGTCATGATAAAATTCGTGAACCACGAGATCGACCTCCTGGTTTGCACGGCCATCATTGAATCCGGGTTGGACATTCCCGCAGCCAACACCATCCTCATCAACAGGGCCGACATGTTCGGCCTGGCCCAGATATACCAATTGCGCGGCCGGGTGGGCCGGGGCGACGACCAGGCTTACGCCTATCTGTTCATCCCGGACGAGTCCGTGCTCACCCGGGACGCCCAGCGAAGGCTCAAGGTGCTCATGGAGCACAGCGACCTGGGCGCGGGCTTCGCCATCGCCATGAGCGACTTGCAAATTCGGGGCGGCGGAACGATTCTGGGTTCGGCCCAAAGCGGCCAGATTGCCGCCGTGGGCTATGAAATGTACCTCCAACTGATGGAGACCGCCATCGGCCAACTAAAGGGGGAAGGCTCGGCCCCGCCCCTGGACCCGGAAATCAACGTGGATTTTTCCGCGTTCATCCCGGAATGGTACATCCCGGACGTGGACCAGAGGTTGTTGGCGTACAGGCGCCTCTCCCGCATGGAAAAGGTCTCGGACGTGGGCGCCTTTTCCAAGGAAATGCAGGACCGGTTCGGCAAGGTTCCCCAGGAAACCAATCAGCTTTTTTTCAAGATTATGTTCAAAATTCTGTGCCGGGATGCGGGGGTGAAAAAGATGGATATGGCCGGTAAAAACCTTCACCTTGTCATCTCCCCGGAGCATCAGCGCAATCGGGACGAACTGCTTTATATGATAAAGGAAAACTTCCCTCGATTCCGTTTGAACACGGAGGGCGTGCTTAAAGTGGCCCTGGATACGGAGGCCGTCAAGGGCCGGGCCGTGGCCGTTAAAAACGTATTGAAAGAAATCGCCGGGCGTGTTAATTAATTCAATTGCCTTGCGCCCGGAAAGGCGCAGGCTCGAACGCCGGCGTTTAAAACGTTACGGAGGGATGCGGTGGCTAAAAACAGAGTTAAAAATTCGCGCGTTGCATCCGTTATTCTTACAGGCGCGCTGGCCGTCCTCCTGGTGGGCGTATTTCTGTTTTCCGGCTGCGGAGAAAGGGAGCAGGTCCGGGACGACGCCCTGGCCCGCGTGGGCGAGACCGTCCTGAAGCTCCCTGAATTCAACGAGTTGTTCGAACTTGCTGAAGCCGGCTTCTCCGGTTACGGGCTGGGCTATACAGCCAACAGAAAAGAAACCAGAAGGCAGTTCCTCAACCAATTGGTGGAGGAAATGTTCGTCCTGGAGTACGCCCGGGTGAATGGTTTGGTCCTGACTCTGGAAGCCTTGCAAAAAGCAGAGCAGGAAATCTGGCGGGATTACACTTTTGTTAACCCCGACGACCCCATATTAGGCAAGATAAAGGCCGGCGAGGAGCAAGAGCAGGCCGAGCCCCAGGAATTGAGCGAACCACCGGAAGCATTTACGTCCGTCTTGCGGGATCAGGCCTTGACTTTCCAACTTTGGGAAAAAGGGCTGGCTCGCAGGCTGTTGCTGGAGCAGGCGATTTCCCGGGAGTTGGATGGCAGGGTGCAGGTCTCGGAGGAAGAGATCGAAGCCTATCTCGCCGAGAATCCCGTCATTCCTCAAATGAGGCCGGAAGAGGATACGGCTTACGAAAAAGGTGAAGCCCCTGAAGGAGAAGACGCCGCTGAGCCCAAAGGCCCTTCCCTTGAGGAGCAAAAGCGCATTGCACGAAAAGTCCTGAAGGCTCAAAAAGCCCAGGATGAATACGCCGAATGGCTGCTGGAACTTAAGGAGCGTTTTCCCGTCTCAGTCAGGCCGGACCTTTTGTAGCAGCATAACGGCATGGAGTGTAACGATACCATGATGAGTTGCATGAAAAAAAATTGTTTGACCGCCCTTTTCTCCACCCTGTTGACGCTGATGACGGTTGTCCCTTCCTTTGCGGAAGGCGAATTGGTGGACCGGATCGTGGCCATTGTCAACACGGATGTGATCATGCTTTCCGAGCTGAACGAAAAAATGGCCCCGATCCTGGCCAAAATTGACGCGGCAGGTTTGCCTGACGAGCAAAGGGAAAAGACGATATACCAATACCGGGAGGATATTCTGAACTCCATGGTCAGTTCCCTGCTGGTTGAACAGGAAAGCGAAAAACTCGGCGTCAAGGTCATGGAAGGCGAGGTGGACTCCTATCTGGAGCGCTTCAAGCAAAGCAGCCACCTAACCGACGAAGCCCTGAGAGCCCAGTTGGAAGCGGACGGCATCAGCATGGATCTTTTCCGCAACCAGATTCACGATACCATCCTGTTTCAAAAGCTGAAAACCACGGAAGTGGATTCCAAAATCGTAATCACGGATAAGGAAGTCCAGGATTATTACAATGAGCACATTGACCAGTATGAGGGGAAAAAATCCTATCATCTGCGTTATATCCTCTTGCCTTATCCCGAAAACGCCACGGAAGAGCAAAAAGCGGCCGTGGAAAAAACCATGGGCGAAATCATCGCCATGTTCAAGGCGGGAGAGAGCTTTCCCGCTTTGATCGAGAACGCCTCCAATGAAAAAATCGGAGGCTCGGGCGGAGATCTGGGCTTTTTCAAGGCCGGCGACCTTACCAAGGATCTTTCGGAAAAAGTGAAAACCATGAAGCCCGGCGATATTACGGAGCCCATGACCGTGGATCTGGGGCTGCAAATCTTCTGGCTGGAAGAAACCGAGATGGGTGAAGGAACCAGCCTGGAAGACGTCCACCAAGAAATCCAGGACCTCCTGTATAATGAAGAGGTTAAGCATAAGTACGAAAAGTGGGTTTCTGAATTGGAAGACAACTCTTACGTAAAAATAATTAGGTAAACAGGTTCCATCGAAGTTATAGTCGAAAAACCTGTATATACTCTGGAAAGGTGTTTGCTGACATGTTAGGCGATCGTACCAAAACGACCATAGAACCCATCCGCCGGCTTTTAAGGAGAGGGGCTTTCGCACAGGTCCGCAAGATCGTCAACAAGACCCACGCCGCCGACCTTTCCGTCGCCTTTCGCACCATCTCCCCCTACGACCAGAAAAAGCTCTTCTCCATGATTCAGGATCTGGAGCAAAAGGGCCTGGTCTTTTCCGAACTGGATGAAGACATCTTCCTGCGCATTGTGGAAGATCTTCGCGTTGATGAGATCGTGGACATTCTGGACACCATGGCCTCGGACGACGTGGCGGACCTTATGGAGCGGTTTCCCGCCGATCTGGCCAAGGAAATCCTCCGAAAAATGGAAAAAGAGGGGTCCGAGGAAGTCGAAGGCCTGCTCCGGTACGATACCGACACCGCCGGCGGCATCATGGTGCCCGACTTTGTCACGGTGCGCGAAGAAACCACGGCCGAAAAGGCCATCGCCTCCCTGCAAAAAGAATACATAGACGTTGAAATGCCCTTCTACCTCTACGTGACCGACGACTACGACAGGCTGGTGGGCGTCAGCAGTCTGCGCCAGTTGGTGGTGGTTCCGCCGGAAACGCCGGTCAGGGATTTCATGACCAGGGACGTTTACCGGGTCAGCACGGACATGGACCAGGAGGAAGTGGCCAAAATCGTCGCCCGATACGATATCCTGGCCGTCCCGGTTGTGGACGAGGAAAACAAGCTGGTGGGCATCATCACCGTGGACGACGTCATTGACATCATCCGCCGGGAAGCCACCGAGGATATGTTCAAGATGGCCGGCGTGGGCGAAGAGTTTGTGGAAACCCAGTCCATCGTCAAGAGTACACGCATCCGGCTACCCTGGTTGTTTGCAAGCTGCTTGGGCGGCGTGCTGGCCTATTTCATCATAGGCCGGTTTGAGGCCAGCCTGAAGCAAATGGCTTATTTGGCGGCGTTCATCCCCGTCATCATGGGTATGGGCGGCAACATCGGCACCCAGTCCTCCACCATTGTGGTGCGCGGCATTGCCACGGGCAGGATCAATATTCGCGATTTATGGCGCGTGGTGGGCAAAGAGTTGTCCGTAGGGCTGATTCTGGGCGTTTTTTACGGCTTGGTTGTGGGCGCGGTCGCCAGGATTACGCACGATCAATGGAGCCTGTCTTTTGCGGTCACCCTGGCAGTGATGTCCTCCATGAGCATTGCCGCCCTGGTGGGCTCCATGTTTCCCCTTATCTTCGCCCGGCTGCATATAGATCCGGCCGTGGCCACGGGGCCTTTTGTCACCACATCCATCGATATTTTGAGCGTTTTTTTCTATTTTCAAATCGCCACCGTGCTGCTTAACCTATAAAGACCAATGCCTCCTGTAACCACATCAGCCGTAATCTTGCGCAGCATTGAATACGGGGACTTCGATCTCATAGTCACCTTCTTCACCCAGGCTCAAGGCAAAAGGGCCGCCCTGGCGAAAAACGCGCGCAAGAGCTTCAAACGGTTCGGAGGCGCTTTGGAGTTGTTTTCCAAAGTCAGCATCGTGTATGCGCACGGCAAAAAAAAGGGCGGGCTGCCTCTGCTATCGGAATCCAACCTGGAGCAGCATTTCAGCAATATTCGGATGGATATCCATAAAACAGCCCTTGCCAGCTTGTGGGCCGAAACCATATACTCGTGGGCTGAGGAAGAACACGCTCAGGAAGAGATTTTTCAGCTGCTGATCCGTTCTCTGGAAAACCTGGACAATGAAAAGGTAGACAGGGACAAGGTCAATATATTATTTTTATTGCGCTTTTTAGCGCTTGCAGGCCTTTCCCCCAGCCTGGATCAATGCGTATTGTGCTGCAGGTCCCTGGAAGATTGGGGCCAGGGCGGAATTTGCTTTGACCATGCACGGGGGGGCATAGTATGCCCCAAGTGCGGAGTCTGCCTGGCGCCCGGCCCGGTGTTGTCGGTTGGGGCGGTCAAGCAATTGCTGTGGCTTAACAAGGGAGACCTGGCCGCGGCCGGCCGCATGAAGCTGAGCCGGGAGGCCATGGACCGCGGGAGAGACTTGCTGGAGTCTTTCCTGGCGTACCATTTGGGCAAGGAGCCCAAGAGTTTGCGTTTTTTGAAGGATTTACGGAGACGGCATTTTTAAATGGGAGGCTTTTTGCATGTCTAACCGCTTAAAAGAATTGCTGCAAGACTGTTCGGTGGAGGCTTCGGCCCCCTGCAGGATCGACATGGGAGGCACCCTGGACATCCCGGTGTTTTACTATGCGCTCCACCATCTTTCGCCGTGCACCTTCAATGCGGCCCTGGCTCTCAGGACCAAGGTCACGCTGTGCGCCAACGACTCGGACGCCGTCAAGGTTTCGTCCCGGGGTTTTGAAAGCGCCGAGTTCGAGCTGGACTCCGCGCCCTTTGACCATCCCCTGGGCATTATTTTCGCCATTGCCGTGTATTATCGGGCCCATGGCATTCATATCACCGTGGAATCCGACTCGCCCCCCAAAAGCGCTTTGGGCGGATCTTCGGCGGCCGCTCTGGCGGTTATCGCGGCCTTTGACAGAGCCTATCAGGAGTTGGGAGAACGCGCTTTGCCGGTCCGGCGCTCCGTCGCCCTGGCCCACGACATTGAAAGCGCGGTTCTGGGCATCCCCTGCGGCTTGCAGGACCAGCTCGCCGCCGCTTACGGGGGCGTAAACGCTTGGTACTGGACGGTCAGCCCGGACGGCCCAAGGTTTGAAAAGCAATCCCTCATGGGTAAAAAAGAGGCCCGGGAGTTTGAAAAACGCATCCTGGTAGCCTATTGCGGCATCCCGCACGTGTCCGCCGACGTAAACACCACCTGGATGAAGCAGTTCGTGTCCGGATCCACCCGGGATAAATGGGTGCAAATAGCAGGCTTGACCGCGGATTTTGTGGACGCCGTCGATAAAAAGGATTTCCCCAGAGCTATCGAGGCCATGAACAAAGAAGTGGACCTGCGTCTGGAAATGACTCCCGACGTCCTTAATCCAATCATGCACCGCCTGGTTCAGGCGGCCAAGGAGAATGCAGCTGGCGCCCGGTTTACCGGGGCCGGCGCTGGCGGCTGCGTATGGGCGTTGGGCGAAGAAGATAAAATGGAAGCAATTAAAGATTTATGGTCAAAGATCCTGGCCGACGAGGAAGGCGCCCATCTTTTGGATGCAGGCGTCGACCCGGACGGGGTCCTGGTAAGCCAAAGGTAAGAAAAGGAAAACAATCCATGACGTTCCAAGATATTATTCTCACACTTCAAAAATACTGGGCTGAAAAAGGCTGCGTCCTGGTGCAGCCCTATGACATGGAAGTGGGAGCAGGGACTTTTCATCCCGAAACCCTTCTGAGGTCTTTAGGGCCCGAGCCCTGGAAAACCGCTTATGTGCAGCCTTCCCGCAGGCCCACGGACGGAAGGTACGGAGAAAACCCCAACCGCCTCCAGCATTATTACCAGTTTCAGGTCATCATCAAGCCGTCGCCCGACGACGTCCAGGGCCTTTACCTGGACAGCCTCAAGGCCATCGGCATCGATCCCCTGGCCCACGACATCCGCTTTGTGGAAGACGACTGGGAATCCCCCACCCTGGGCGCCGCCGGCCTGGGCTGGGAAGTCTGGCTAGACGGCATGGAAATCACCCAGTTCACCTATTTCCAGCTTGCAGGCAGCATCGAGCTTTCCCCCGTGACCGTGGAACTGACCTACGGCCTGGAGCGCATCGCCATGTACCTGCAGGAAATCGACAATGTGTACGAACTGGACTGGAACGGCGTTGTCAAATACGGCGACCTGCACCACATGAACGAAGTGGAGCAAAGCACCTATAACTTTGAAGTGGCCAACGTGGACATGCTTCTGGGCTTTTTCGACTCCTACGAAGCCGAAGCCAAGGCCTGCCTGGAAAAAGAGCTGGTCCTGCCCGCTTACGAGTATTGCCTCAAGTGCTCGCACACCTTCAACCTGCTGGACGCCCGAGGCGCCATCAGCGTTACGGAGCGCACGGGCTATATCGCCCGCATCCGCAACATGGCACGGGGCTGCGCCGAAAAATATCTTGAACAAAGAGAGTCCATGGGATTTCCCCTGGCCAAATAAGCCGGGGTTTTCCGGGAAACACATAGAGGTATGAAATGCAACCATTGTTATTGGAAATAGGAAGCGAAGAAATTCCCGCCGGGTATATTGTCCCGGCTTTGGAGGCCCTGGCGCAGGCCCTGGACGCCAAGCTGGAAAACGCACGGATCGCCCATTCAAAACCCAAGGTTTACGGCACGCCCCGGCGTTTGGCCGTGATCCTGGACGAAGTGGCTGAAAAGCAGGAATCCGTGACCACCGAAATGGTCGGTCCTCCCAAGAGCGTGGCCTTTGACGACGAAGGCAAGCCCAAGGTTCCGGCCGTCAAGTTCGCCGAAAAAGCCGGCGTGGCCGTGGAAGAGCTTACGTTTCAGGAAACGGAGAAAGGCGTGTATTTGTGCGCCAAAATCCAGGACGAGGGCAAGGAAACCCTGGGCATTCTCCAGGAAATGCTGCCTGAGATCATCAGCCACATTCCGTTCCCCAAGTCCATGCGCTGGGCCGCCCTGCCCGGAACCTTCGCCAGGCCGGTTTTCTCCATCCTGGCCCTGCTGGGCGATCAAGTCATTCCTTTTGAATGGAACGGCGTGACCACCGGCCGCCAGACCCGCGGGCATTATTTCATGGCGCCCGAAGCCATTGACATCCAAACTCCGTCCGAATACGTGGACGCCCTGGAAAAAGCCAAGGTCATCGCCGACATTCCCACGCGCCGCAAGATGGTCAAGGAAGGCGTGGACGCCGTCGCCAAGGAGTTGGGCGGCGACGCCATCGAAGACGAGGAACTGGTGGACATCGTGGCCAATCTGGTGGAATTCCCCGCGCCCGTGGGCGGCAAGTTCGAAACCGGATTTTTGGAAGTGCCGGACAAAGTCCTTATCACCGCCATGCGCGAGCACCAGAAATATTTCGCCATCCAGGACAAAGACGGCAAGCTCATGCCCTGCTTTGTGGCTGTGAACAACACCCAATGCAAGGATCCCCAGCTTGTGGCCACCGGGCACGAACGCGTGCTCCGCGCCAGGCTCTCCGACGCCAAGTTCTTCTGGGACGTGGATAAAAAACAGTCCATGGAAGACTGGGTCAAGCGCCTGGATCGGGTTCTGTTTCAGAAGAAGCTGGGCTCCGTGGGCGAAAAGGTCGCCCGGGTGGAGGAAATGGCCAAGTTCCTGGCCGCCGCCCCCGAAATCAACGGCGATCCCGACAAAGCCCAAAAGGCGGCGCACTTCTGCAAAGCCGACCTGGTTTCCGGCTTGGTCATCGAGTTCACCAAGCTCCAGGGCGTCATGGGCAAGGCTTACGCCTCCCTGGCGGGCATGGACGCGGAAACGGCAAGCGCTCTGGAAGAGCATTATCTGCCGGCCTATTCCGGCGGCCCCCTGCCCCGGACCAAAACGGGCGACGCAGTAGCCATGGCCGATAAAATGGACTCCTTGTGCGGCTGCTTCGCCGTGGGGCTCATCCCCTCGGGCAACCGCGATCCTTACGCCCTGCGCCGTCAGGGCATCGGCGTCATTCGCATCCTGCAGGAAAAGGGGTATTCGCTCAGCCTTAGCGCCATCGTGGACAAAGGCCTGGAACTGGTCAAGGACAAGGCGGACCAGGACCTTGCGGAAACTCGCGACAAGATCATCTCCTTTCTGGCTGACCGCATGGCCCACATGCTGGCCGAGCAGGGATTTTCCAAGGACGTCATCCAGGCGGCCGTCGCCATCTCCTGCGACGACATCCCGTACCTGTGGAAGCGCGTGGCGGCCGTGGAAAAACTCAAGACCTTGCCCGATTACGAAGCCCTGGCCCAGACCTTCAAACGGGTGGCCAACATCATCAAGCAGGCTGCTGAAAAGGGAACGCTGTCCGATCAGGAAGTGAACCCGGCCCTGTTTGAAAAGGATTGCGAAAAGGATCTGCTGGAAGCCTTCACCGCCATGGAAGCCAAGGTCAGCGGCCTGGGCGTGGATGAGGCGCTGCTGGAAGTCGCCAAGCTCCGCCCTGCGGTGGACGCTTTCTTCGACGACGTCATGGTCATGGCTGAGGACATGAAGGTCCGGGAAAACCGCTTGGCCCTGCTGGCCGGCATCGCAGGCCTGTTCGGCCGCTTTGCGGATTTCTCGCGCATTTCCGCGTAAATGGGGTCAAATCTACGTTTGACGTTTGAGCCCTTGCAACGCCGGATTTAGTGAGTCGTTAGGGAACAAGTCACCCTTTGTCGGGTTTGAAGTCCCCCCGCGTTCTCGACCATTTGAAGCGCAAAGCCGGACTTCGTAACCCGACCTACGTCTCATTCGCCACGCTGTCGGGTCACGCGAAGCGCGGGTGACTTAAAAATTGGCTGGAAAGGCCACTCGGCAAGGCGCTTTTAATAGCCTGATGCGTCTCAGCGAAGCGATCCGACATAATATGATTTTTACAAACAACGAACCAGCCCCGGCGGCCTTTATTCGGGCCGGCCGGGGTTCATGGTTATATAATACATTCAAGGAGAATGAATATGCCTTACGATGCGGAATTGGATAAAGTGCTCAAGTCATGGGAGTCCGAAGAAACCGGGCTGGTTATTTCCATCAATCAGTATGCGGAATCCGAGCCCAAACTCCAGATCGGCCCCAGGATGTTCACCCGCAAGGACGGCACCAAAAGGCAGGGAAAAGCCGGCCGTCTGACCATAGAAGACGTTTTGTGGCTGTACGATATGATTGACGAGATCAAGGATGAAATGGTGGAGCTTGCGCCGCCCGAATAATGACAATTATGGACGAAAAAACATCCCGGGACGCCCTCATCAATCCCAGGGCGATTAAGGGCGTCCCCAATCTGGATTCCATCGCCCTCATGTGTGCGGTGCGGCCTGACGTGGACGATCTGGTCAAATGCCTTGGCCTTAAGCGGTCGCACCAGCTGCCCATGAACAAGATCTATTTTAACAAGGACGGCAAGGGCGGGAGCGTGGCCGGCCCTATGATGGGCGCGCCTTACGCCGCTTACGTCCTGGAGCAGCTTATTGCCAGCGGCGCCAAAAAAATCCTGTTTGTGGGATGGTGCGGGGCCGTGAGCCCGGACCTGGAAATCGGCGACGTGATCGTGCCAAGCTCCGCCTTTGTGGACGAAGGCACATCGGTCCATTATTCGCACCGGGAGATCGGAACCATCGTCCGTTCCTTCCCCAATGAGGATCTCGCTGACTGGCTTTCCGACGCCCTGGAGCGGGAGGAAATCGAACACGCCCGAAAAGCCGTCTGGACCACGGACGGCATTTACCGGGAGACGCCCGAGCAGATTGAATATTTTTCCTGGCAGGGCGCGGCGGCTGTGGAAATGGAGCTTTCCGCGCTTCAGTCCGTGGCCAATTTTCGGGAGGTCGCCTTGTGCGGAGTGTTAATTGTTTCCGACGAACTCCATTCCGGCAAGTGGAAGCCGGGCTTCAGCGACCCCAAATTTCAGGAAACCCGTAAGAAAGTTATCGAGGCCTTATGCAGGATTTGCCGAGCAGCATAGCAGACATTTCCGATCCCGAACTCCTGGGCCAATGGCTTGAAAAATACAATGAGGCTTACCGGGCCGGCAAGCCCATGATCTCTGACGCCCATTACGACCTGTTGGTGGAGCGCCTGCGGGAGATCGCCCCGGACCACGGGTTTTTGTCCGCCGTGGAGGCGGAGACCTTTGCGGACAAACGCGAAGTGCGCCACCCCGCCCCCATGCTGTCCACGGAAAAGGCTTACGACAAACAGTCCTTGGAACGCTTTGTTGATAGGGTTTACAAAGAGGCCGCCCAGATCGGCGTGACGGACGTGCTTTTTCAGGTTACGCCCAAGCTGGACGGCCTGGCCGCCCGGGACGATGGACAAATCCTGGCCACTCGCGGCAACGGTTATGCAGGCTACGACATTACAAACGCCTTGGAAAAAGGCGTGATCCCCCAGGGCGGGCGCGGCCTGGGCCTGGGCGAAATCGTGGCGGTTCAATCCTATTTTCAGGAAAACCTGGCCGACCGGTTTGAGCATCCCCGGAACATGGTTGTCGGGATTATTTCCTCGGACGTTTTGAACATTTCGGCCAAGCAGGCTTTGGAAGATAAGCAGGTGCATTTCGTCCCTTACGCCACGCTGAACAAATGGGAAGGCTCGGGCAAGGAACTGCTCGAGAACAGCGAAAAAATCACCCAGGACCTCATCCAGGCCACGGACTACCCCATGGACGGCATGGTCGCTTCGGTCATGAACCAGGACGTGCGCGACCATATGGGCGCCACCTCCCATCACTACCGGTGGCAGATCGCCATCAAGGCCAAAGGCGAGACCGGCGTCACCACGGTCAACGCCATCACCTGGCAGGTGGGGCGCACCGGCAACGTCACCCCCGTGCTGGAAGTGGAGCCCCTGAAGCTCTCCGGCGCCACCATCCGCAGGGTGACGGCCCATAACGCCGGACGCATTCGCGAAAAAGGCGCGGGCGTCGGCGCAAGCATCGAGGTCATCCGCTCCGGCGAGGTCATTCCCAAGCTGGAAAACGTCTTGACTCCCTCGGATGATACGCTAATCCCGGAAAACTGCCCGGTCTGCGAAACGCCCCTGGAATGGAACAACGATTTTTTGAAATGCCCCAACCTCAACTGCAAGGCCCGGGTGGAGCAGCGCATCCGCCATTGGTTTCGGATTCTGGGCAACGCGGACTGGTTCGGCATAAAAACCGTGGAACGGCTTGTGGCCGGAGGATTTGACAGCCTGGAGAAAATCTACGCCATGACCGAGGAGGACTTTTTATCGCTCGAGTTCGGGCCGGTGCAGTCAAAGAATCTGGTGGAGGCAATCGGTCTGAGCAAGTCCCGGCCCGTGGAGGACTGGCGATTTTTGGCGGCATTCGGCATTAGCGACCTGGGCGAAGGCGACAGCCGCAAGATTCTCTCCTTTTTCCCCCTGGAGGAATTGCTGGACAAAACCCGGGACGACATCGTCGCCCTGCACGGCTTCGGGGATGTCACCAGCATATCCATAGAAAAAGGCCTGAAGGCTTTAGGCCCCACCATCCGCCACATGCTGGACTTGGGATTCAACCTCCAGCCTACGCCCCTGAAATCCGAGATGGACGTCTCCAGCCCTATTTCCGGAAAAGGCGTGGTGTTTACCGGAAGCATGGAAACGGGCTCCCGCAAGGACATGGAGGAAAAGGCCCGGTCTTTGGGCGCCAACGTGCAAAAAGCAGTGACGGGCAAGACCGATTACCTGATTTGCGGCGCCAAAGTGGGCGCTAAAAAGACCCAAAAAGCTCAGGATTTAGGCGTAACCGTGCTGACGGAACAGGAATACCTCCAATTGCTGGAGGGCGGGGAATCCCAATCCTCTCCCGAGCAAATGAGCCTGTTTTGATGCCAAGGCGGCGCACAAAATGAGGGCCATTTTTTTGACGCCCCGGCCCCTCGCAGCGCCGGCTTCCCTGTTTGATCAACTCAGATATTTCTGATAGGTCTTGTCAATTCCCATGATGTGGTTCACAAGCCAGTTTTTGAGAAAATTTCCAAGGGTAGAGGCCATCACAGGCTCCCCGGCGTCTAGCTTGGCTTTCAACTCCACAACCTGTTTGGTAAAAAGCCTATGCTCCTCCTGGTGGCTCGCCAAATTCGGATAAGTGCTTTGCTTCAGAGCCATTTCTTCGTTATTGAAATGGGTTTTCGTGTAGGCGACCAGTTCGTTGCAGGTGGCCTGCATGGCATCCCTGGCCTTGCCGACCTTCATGGCTTCATAAAATCTGTTGGTAAGGTCAATGAGTTTTTTATGTTCATTGTCAAAACGGGGCACTCCCACGCTGTACTTTTCATCCCAGTTAAAAAATGCCATTTTGCTCTCCTTTGCTTTCCGTTCTCTGTAACGGCTTGCAAATTGTTGTTATTTCAGGCGCCCCCTATGAGCGCGGCGGCGACTGGCACACTGCATTTTCAATCTTAAACGGAATTTAAGCAAAAAACATACCATGGCCCCTGTCTAATAAAGACAGTTTGCTTCCCGGATTTTCGCCCTCCGGGCGCGAGGCATAGGACTTTGAAGCATGGAACTTGACATAAAATCCTCGGGCATATACCTTAAAACAATAATGAATTTAGGAAGTTATCTCTATTTGAAATACACTTCAAAGACCAGAATGCATTGTTTCTTAAATGAAAAAACACTCACATCCTTACGGAAGCAAAACCATTATCCCCGGAGGAATAGTGAAGTATGTTGAAGTCTAACTGCTTTGTGATTGTCGCTGTATTGATTTATACATTTTTATCTGCTGGTTTCTCCCACAGTTCGTCGGCGCAGGCCTTCCAACCATCCCAACCGCTAACTGTTAAGGCCGCTGTTTTAAAAAATTTTCCGCCGCATTATACAACGGATGCAAACGGCAAGCCGTCCGGGTTTGCGGTGGATGTTCTGGAAAGAGTAGCTCAAATCGCCAATATCCAGGTGGAATACATCGTTAAGGAGGACTGGCAGGAGGTTTTCGAAGCTCTCAAATCGGGCGAGGCGGACCTCATCCCGGACCAAGGAATAACCGACCGGCGAGAGCAATGGTTTGACTACTCAATTCCCACGGAAACCTCTCCGATTCGCATTTTTGTTCTTGCAGAGACGGCGGGCGTTGAATCTCTGGACGACCTTATTGGAAAAAAGACGGCTGTCGTGGCGTTGAATGTCGGAGAGGCCATTGTTGCAAGGAAACCTGCCATTAAACCGATTGTATTTGACAATGTGGAGGCCGCGCTACTCAGTCTGCTGTCCGGCAATGTGGACGCCCTGATTTTTCCGGAGCCGGTGTTAATGACGTTCGCCCGGGAGGCCAGGGTGGACCGGAGGATAAAAAGAGCGGGAAGCCCTTTGAGAACGGTAAAAAGAGGGATAGCGGTCCGAAAAGGGAATATAACTCTTTTAAACAGGCTGAATCCGGCGATTGAACAATTTCTTCAATCCAAGGAATACTCCCGGATCTATACCAAATGGCACGGAGAGCCCACCCCCTTCTGGAACACATTCCGTGTGACATTGGCCATGCTTGGCTTTTTGTCCCTGACGGCCGTAATCATGGGGTACTGGCGATACCGGTCCATGGCGGTTTTGAATATCGAGTTGAAAAAACAGATCCGATTGCGGGAGGCCGCCGAACAGGATCTGAAGGCCTCCTATGATACTTTAGAGCAAAAGGTGGAGGAACGCACCCGAAAGCTGAAAGCAGCCCTTTCCGAAGTTAAAACGTTATCAGGTTTGCTTCCCATCTGTTCCCATTGCAAGAAAATCCGTGACGACCAGGGCTATTGGAAGCAGATCGAATCTTATATACAGGAGCACTCCGAAGCCGAGTTCAGCCATAGCATATGCCGGGATTGCGCGGCAAAACATTACCCCGAGTTGAAAATATACGAAATCATGGATGCAGAAGACAACGAATCTTCCGACTAAATCCTTAACCGGTCCATCATTAGCCCTTCCATGAGGCGATTCTTTCGCAAGCCTCTTCCAGCACGGGAAATTCCTTGGCAAAGCAAAAGCGCACCAGAGAGTCCCCTGAGTCGTCATGGAAGAACGCCCGGCCCGGTACGCTGGACACGCCGGTTTTTTCCAAAATATGCATGGCCCGGGTGAACGAATCGTGTCCCGGCACGCCGGAAACGTCGGCCAGCACGTAATAGGCGCCTTCCGGGCGATAAGGCTTCATGCCGGCCTTTTCAATCGTATCGCAGAAAAGATCCCGCTTTTTCTGATGATCCCGGGCCAGGCCCTCGTAATAATCCCTGCCAAGCATGTTCATGCCCGCGGCCACGCCCATTTGCAAAGGCGCGGGAGCGCACACGTAAACCAGATCGTTCAGATGGGTGATTGCCTCGGTCACGTCCGCAGGGCAGATGCAGTAGCCCAAACGCCAGCCTGTGATGGCGTAGGTCTTGGAAGCGCCGGACATGGTCACGGTCCGCCCTTCCAGGCCTGGATGAAGACCGGGGCATAGATGGGTGCGTCCGTCGTACAGAAAGTGCTCGTAGATTTCGTCGGAAAAAATCACCAGGTCATGCTTTTGCGCGGCTTCCGCAATCAGGTCGATTTCCCCGGCGGTCATGACATGCCCGGAGGGATTGCCGGGCGTGCACAACACGATGCCTTTTGTTCGGGGAGTGACGGCCTTGGCCAAGGCGTCCGGCTCGATCTCCCAGGTTCCCGGCTTTGTGGGGACGAAAACCGGAACCGCGCCCACAGCCTCCAGAGTGCTGGCGTGATATCCGTAATAGGGCTCGAACAAAATCACCTCGTCCCCGGGATTCAACAGCGCCATGGCCGCGCAATAGAACACGCCGGTGGCGCCCAGGCTGGCCACGATCTCGGTTTCCGGGTCGGGGCGGCGTCCGTAAAAGGCCGCGGTTTTGCCGGCAATGGCCTGACGCAGCTCGGGCAGTCCGTGATTGGGAGTGTACACGTTATAGCCCTCGTCCATGGCCTTTTTCGCGCCGGCGATGACCTCATCCGGGACCTTGATGTCGCAAACTCCCTGAGCCAGATTGATGCCGCCCGCCTCGCGGCAGGCCGTGGTCATGGTTCTGATATCGCTTTGCCGAATGTTCTGCCCTCTTGCGGAAATCCGCATAAAACGCCTCTCTTCTATTGTTTGATTATTAATTTGGATGCTATTGGATCTCAAAGGCCGCTAAATGCCATCTCATGGATCAACAGGCCATCAATACCTTTCCATTCGGCGCATTTCAACATGCTTTTGAATATGCTGCGAAATATTTGTTGTCTGGAGCTTTAAAACTTGGGCTGAATTTTGGCCTGCTTGCAGATTTCGTTGGCCGTGATGCGATCAAGAAATTGATTTTTTTTTACCGGCGCGGCCTGATTGCCGTTCGTGTAAATGGAGCGGCGCCTTCCCTTAATAGATAAAAGCCATTTGCCTCAAGATGCTTGACGAGGTCCCGCCGTTTCACAGACATTGTCAACCTCAATAGCAAGCTGCTCAAACAACGCGTTTCCTTTGGGCATTTCCTTATTCAGCTCTTTGCACGCCAATATCATTCGAAATGCTGCAGCGGAGTCTCTCCCCAAAAAATCACTCCCACAACGCCTCCACAATGGATTCGGGCTGCAGGCCGTATATGGGAACGCGGCGGGCGTTCATATGCCGGGCGATTTCCCGGGCCATGCCCAAAGCGGCCGGATGCTTTTCCTCCGCGTCCAGCACCAGGCTTCGGATATGGTTTTCCCTGCCGATGCTTCCGGCCATGGCTAAAACTTCTTCATGCAAGGGCAAGAGCGCCCCGTCCCTTGTTTTATCCAAGCAGATGTTGGCCCGGCCGTCCGTGACCAGCACTATGCGCGGCCAGGGGGCCCGCTTTCTTTGGAGGGCCTTTTTCGCTATTTTCAATCCCAGGGCCATACCCGCGCAAAGAGGCGTGGTTCCGCCGGTTGGCAAGGTTCTGAGCTTTCGCTCCGCCAGGTTGATGCTTTTTGTGGGCGGCAGAAGCACCTCGGCCTTGCGTCCTTTAAAGGCGATCATGGCGGCTTCGCTCCGGTCCTTATAGGCCTGGGCCAGAAGATGCATGATCGCCGCCTTGGTTTGGGTCATGAGCGTACTGCCCATGGAGCCGGAAGCGTCCACCACAAAGACGAACAAAGCTCCGGTTTTGTGGGTGCGTGATTTCCGCCTCCAGTCGTCAGGCTGGATGGGTATGGCGAGTCCTCCGGCAGGGCGGGACAGGGCGTACGGAGCGGCGGCGCGCAGGGTGGCGTCCAGGGCAAGGTCGCCGCCCTCCTGATTGCGGGATATCCGCGTGTAGCGGCCTCGCTTTTCCAGGGCGGGAGCTTTTTGAAAGCGGCCTTTCTCCGGCTCTTTCCCCCGGGGAAACGGCATCCTGAAAGTCCTGGCTGAAAGATCGTCCGCCTTTCCCGGCTTGAAAACCTCCCCGGCCGCCTCAGATCCCGAGGGGCTGGGCCGCAGGCCCCTTTCCCTGGGACAGCCGTTTTCCAAAGGCGCGTCCTGCTCGCTCTCAGTCGGACTCTCTTTTTTCAGGAGTTTTTTTTTACGTTGCTCCCGCGTCCGAAGGCCATCCATGACTTTTTCCACGGCCCGGGAGTGGTCGGGAACGTCGTCAAAGGGCTGTCTGCGCATGCGATGGCTCACGGCCAGTTTGGCGGCCGCCTCCACGTCGTCCAGGGTCGCGTCCCGGCGTCCTTCAAAGGCGGCGTGGGTTTTGGCGGTTTTCAGGATGACCAAGTCCGCCCGATGCCCGTCCACGCCCAATTGCACGGCCATTTCCGTGATGGCGCGGATGACCGAGTCGTCCGCCTTGACCTTGGGAAAAATCCTCCGTGCCTTGGCGATGCGGGTTTTCAGGGCGTTTTCCCGCTTGCGCCATTTGTTTAGAAAGGCCTTGGGATTGGATTCGTATTCCTCCCAGCGCCGCAGCAAGGCGTCCCGCTGATCCAGGTCGTGAATGCCCTCCACATACACGGAAAGGCCGAAGCGATCCAGCAACTGGGGCCGTAAATCCCCTTCCTCAGGATTCATGGTGCCCACCAGGATGAACCGGGCCGGATGGGTGAAGCTCACGCCTTCGCGCTCCACGGTGTTTACGCCCATGGCTGCGCTGTCCAGGAGGATGTCCACAATATGGTCGTCCAGGAGGTTGACCTCATCCACGTACAAGACGCCGCGATTGGCGCTGGCCAGGATTCCCGGCTCGAACCGTTTTTCACCCGTGGACAGGGCGTGCTCCAGGTCCATGGCGCCCGCCACCCGGTCTTCCGTGGCGTTGATGGGCAGTTCCAAAACCTTTCGCTGCCTTTTTTGGACCGGCAAGGGGCCGTTTTCGGCGGCCTTGCGGCAATGGGGGCACATCAGGTCCGTCGAGTGGGGATTGCATTGAAAGGGGCAGGCCTCCACCACGTCGATTTCAGGCAGGATGGCCGCCAAAGCCCGCACCACCGTGCTTTTGCCCGTGCCTTTTTCGCCACGGATGAGCATGCCGCCGATCTTGGGATTGACGGCGTTCAAAAGCAGGCCCAGGCGCATGAGATCCTGGCCGATAAACGCCGTGAAGGGATAGGTATAGGTCATCAATAATCCGTTTCTTTTTTAGGCTGCCCGTTTTTTTCCGCCGCCTTTTTTCCGCTTGAGCTGCTTTTCCTTTAAAAAACGCCGAATTTCCTGGAGGATGATTTCCGGCTCGTCATCCTGGAGAAAATGGCCGGCCGTGGCAATCTTCACCGAAGGCGCGTGATTAGGCAGCATCTCCTCGAACTTCTCCATAAACCAGGGAACGAACACAGGATCTTTCATGCCCCAGATCACCTGAGTGCGCACGTCCCAGCCCTCCAGGCGCCTGCCGGTATCCCGCAAAAGCCGCCAGGTCTTGTCCAGGGGCCCCATGGGAACCTGCCGCACGGATTTCATGATGGCGGTGCGGTCCCGCACCATCTGGAAGGGGTAAAGGTATCCGTCCATGGCCTTTTTGTGCAACTGCCGCCTGGAGTTGACAATGCCCAGATGCATGCCCGCCTTCAGGAAGACATTCCAGTCCATGGCCATTTTCTTGCCCGCAATGGGGACCTTATAGGACCATAAATAGGGAAAGGCCCAGGCCCCCAGGCATTGGATAAACTCCTTGGGCGATCCGGGCAGAAAGCCCGTGGTGTTCATGGGGATCAGCCGCGAGAACAGGTCCTTGTTCCGGGCTGCATAGGAAAGCCCGATGATCCCGCCCCAGTCCTGGCAGATGAGGGTGATGTCCTTCAGCCCCAGACTTTCTATGAATTTTCCCAGGCGGCGGATGTGGGCCTCCATGGAATAATCTTCGTAATGGGGCTTGTCCGACAGGCCGTACCCCAGATGATCCAGTGCAACGCATCGGTAGTCCTTTTTCAGGTCCTTGATAAAATGGCGGTACAAATAGGACCAGGTCGGGTTGCCGTGAAGCATGAGCAGGGTTTCGCCCTGGCCTTCGTCCACGTAATTCATGCGATTGCCTTCGATTTCCATGGTCTTGAACTCCACGGAAAAATCGTCAATGTCCTCCAACTTGATGGGAAAAGCGTTGTGCTCCCGCAGGCCGAGGACCTTGCGCAGCCCTTTGATGGAAGCCTGGCTCAGGACATGCCGCACAGGCCTTTGGCGTTTGACCACCCTGGGTTCCGCGCCAGGGCCTTTGACCCGGGTGACCAGGTAGTCCGGAGTGTAGGATTCAGGCGGCGTGGTGGCCGCGCGTTTTCGCATCAACCGGCCTATAACCCGTTGCGCGACTTTTTCCTTTACGCCGAAATCGCCCACATAGCGCCTGTATTGCTCGTGGATTCGGCTTGCGCGCTCCCGCACGGCCGGTGTGGGAATCATCTCGGGGATGACCGGCAAAAATCCCGCGGCCAGCTTTTTGCCGAAAAAGTAGCACCGCTCCGCCCTGGCCTGCAGGAACGGGTCCGGGGAGTGCATCATGGTCTTGTAGCCTTTGAACATGACGTCCATGACGCTCAGGATGGTGGGGCCGTTGGTTTCCAAAAGCCGTTTATGCTCCAGGTGAAAATATTTCCGGATTTCGCCCCGCTTGAAATTGGGATGCTTCAACCCGACGTCGCTCCACAGCATGGTGTCCTGGTGGCGGAATTCCTCTTCGATCCGGCCGTCCTCCATGAGCCGGTCGTACAAGGTGGTGCCGGGACACGGCCTCAAGGGGGAGACCTGGTACAAATCCGGCTTAAGGGATACGAAATAGTCAATGTCCTCCAGAATGTTTCGGTGGTTATGAAAATCCAGGCCCAAAATGTTGGAGCCGATAATCAGAATTCCGTGGTTGTGCAGTTCTTCGAACACCTCCCGTACGTCCCTGCCCACCCGCTTTTGAAAATTGTGGTTCGCCAGGATGTCGGCCTCGAACTTGGATTCCACGCCGATCCACAACACGCCCACGCCGCAACGGACCAGTTCCTCCACCGTGTACTGGGAAATGGACTTGATGCTGGCGAAGCAAAACAGATTGACCTTGCCGATCAACCCGTCCTTTTGCAAAAGCTCGCCCAGACGCAATACGTAATTTCGGTCCAGGAGAAAATCCTCGTCCCAGATCATGTTGAACAAGGAAGGTTGGACGGCCATGCGCTGGCTGGCGGCTTTCAGCGACGCAAAGGCCTCCTCGGGCGAGCAAACGTTAATCTTCTTGAACTTGAAAAAATGGGAGGTGTTGCAAAATTCGCAGGCATTGGGGCATCCCAACGAAACCAGGGTGGAGCTTAACGGAAAGCGGGCCAGATGGTCCCCCCCCTGCACCGTCACCTCGAACATGGGTTGCCGCACCTGGGATATGGGGTCATCGGGGTTTTGGCCGATGATCTTCCGGAAAAAAGTCACGCCCTCCTCAAAGCAGAAATGGTCGGCGTTCTCCTTCAGGTATTGGGCGTCGTTCAAAGGATCGTTGGGGTATGGATGAAAAATGTGCATCACCCCGTACCCGCCCAGGATGATCTTAGTGTCAGGGGCGACCGCCCGGGCGATTTTCACCATTCCGGCGATCTGGCTCAGGTGCACGGATTTCACCTGAATGCCCAGATAGTCATAATCCTTTTTAAGCTCCTTATGGAACAACTCTTCGGTGGGCCATTCCATGATCGTCACGTCGGCGTTCAGGTTTTCCGCCAGCAAATGGAGGGCGAAGGCGGGAAAAATGCTTTTGGCCGTAAAAGGGCCTTGAGCCCGGGTCAGGCGGGCGGAAAACAGGTCATTCACATCCTCACCCCAACCGGTTTCGTAAGGGCCGATGGAATTGGCTAACAGGATTCTTTTCATGAAAAACCTCCTGTGGCGGCATGAACGCCGAATGCTTGCGGAGAGACTAACGTGGAAATTACGGGCGCATCGTCCGTTGCAAAAAGCCCGGCCGGTTTTTTCAGCCGGGTTGGGATGATTGGCGCTAACAACATATGGCGCCGCCCCTTAAAAAGACGGGCGGGTGTAGCTTGAGAAAGGCGCCCTTCAAGGAGAAGAAAAAGAGCGGTCCGGGGAGTGAATTTTTTCCTCACAAGGCTGGCCTGCATTTTTTTGGTCAGAGGGGTCTAGGCTCTTGTTTTTTTGGTGCAGGCCGCCTTGTGATACTCCATTAGGCCGGAAAATAACGCATTGCGTCGCCCCAACTTATAAATCCGGCCCCAAAAATGGTGCGAAAATATAGGATCGGACCCTTTTTTTTAAAAAATACGCCCAAAACAGGAATTTTTTTGTCCGAACGATTAAAAATAGGGGTTAAGATTTTTATTTCAGGCAGCCGAGCCGTCATTCCAAGACGACTCAGGGTCCCTGTTTTGGTCATTGCATCATGTTGATTGCAACACAGCCTTGCCTGGGCCACCCGAGACCTTTTAGGCGGCAACCATCTTTTTTGGCCCCCAATAATCTTCCTTGAAAAAAAATCAAACACGACTTCACCACCATCATCACTCCATCACAACCTGGCCACTCCCAAACAGGGTGGCCCAGGAAACTCGTTTTCCTGGGCGTGTCAGCGCAAAAGGCCCGGCCCGTGAGGATAATCGGAATCTGGTATGGTCGGCGGGCGAATGGAGGAAAATTGAGCCATGTTTTTATAAACAGACTATGTGTTGGGTGAACCTGCACTGCTTTATGGGATTCGATTAGCTTGACGCCATCCCATATCAATCTGAATTCTTTAAATATTATTAGAGCAGAACCACCCAACCTACGGCTCGATGAATGACATTTCAGGCTAAAACGCACCTCGCGCGAAGCGCCATTTAAAGTTTTTTGCGGAGCTTTTTTTCAAAAAAGCGACCCGCCGGAGGCGCTTTTCGCTTTTCGCTTTTCGCTTTTCGCTTTTTGTCCTTTGCCTTTTGTTTATTTTGCTTTTGCAGTTTGTCAGTTTTGCGGTTTCAAGCAGTTTGCGGCGACAAGGCGCTTTCGCGGTATTGGGTGGGGGTTTGGCCGGTTTCCTTTTTAAAGACGTTGTTGAAGGTGGATTTGGATCCGAATCCCACGTCATAGCAGATGGTTAAAACGTTTTTATCCGGCTCCTGAACCAGGAGCTTCTTGGCTTCTTCTACGCGAAAGGAATTGATGAAGGAGCGAAAGTCGGTTTGAACCCGTTCGTTCAGGAACTCGGACAATTGATGAGGCGAGAGGGAGAGCATGTCCGCCAGCCCGGCCAGATTCAGCTCGCAGTCCGTATAGATCTTTTCCTCTGCAATGAGCTTATGCAGGCTTTCGTTGATGGCCGAGACGTCCACGTGGGTCAGGGAGGATTTTTCGTAGCGCTTTTTTTCAAATTCCTCTTGCAGCAACTGCAAAAAGCCCGGATAGCGATTATACCCTAAAAATACGCTGACGGTGAGCACGGTCAGCAAAAGGCCGCCGTAATGGAACAACCAGAGAATTTTAAAGGTAAAGCCGATATACAGGGCCACCACGCATAAGATGGCCAAAACGTCTATTACCAGCATGCCCCGGAGCTCATTCTTGACTTCCTTGACGTTCCAAACCAGCCCCAGATCCATTTTCAACAAATAGCTGATGTAGGCAGCGGCATGCACGGCGCCGATCACCACTAAAACCATCAAGGCGTTCCTGGGCGGCTGCACAAACATTTCGTTCAGCCAGGCGGTTTTAAACTCCAGGGGCAGCATCTGAAATCCGGTTTCCGCGCAAAAAGCGCCGAAGGCCGGGATAAAATGGATCAGGGATCTTGGAGAAAAACGCTTTTCCGGGTGCAGCAGCAGGGTGAAATAAAAATAGTACAAAGGCCCCACGCAGCATATGGCCGTAAAAAAAAGATAAATCGTCAGCGGCATTTTCGGCGGCAGGCTGTTGGCTACGGCGCCCGCCCCCCACAGGATGATGGCGCAGCACACGAAAATGCTGGAAAACAAGAGATTTGCGGTATTGGGCTTTTTGCGGAGCACCTGCTCCAGGGCAAGCAGCAAAGCCAGTCCGCTGGCGAAAAATATGGGTAAAGTAATTGCCTGGATGGACCAGACCATGCGTCACCTCATGGATGAAAAAATCAGGCTTTTCCGCGTTTTCAGCAATTTGGGCCGGTTTTTCCGGTTGGGCGGCCGCCGCCCTGGCGGGCTCGCAACCTGTAGGAAAATTGGATAGTTAGATAAAAAAAGCCCCCCCTCAAACAGGCATCCGCGATGCAAACATTATACATGCGTACAAAACTAATGCAAATGACGCACCATGTCAATTTATTTCCCGCCTGTCGGCCGAACTGCCAAAAACAAATGCAAGCCTCCGGCGGAGTTAATAAAAGCCTCCGGCAGGTGAGCGCCAACAGGCAGGTCAGGAGATGGCAGCGAATCTTGCTGTCCGTCCAGTGAAAGATGGGGTTCACCCGCACGTGACTGGAAGACTTGCTGGCCCGAAACTGGTTCTCCACCTTGTACCGGTCCACAAGCTCGATGGCTTCCAGTTCCTTTTCCAGGATATGAGGGGTGGACAAGGCTTCAAAGGAGCGGGTTTGCATCTTGATCGGCTGCCCTGATTGCTCCGCCTTCTCCAGTTTCGCCAGGAGGGCGTCCCGCCGCGCCCAGGTATTTTTGCCGCTTGAGCTTGCCCTTGCCTCCCACCCGCTGGGTTTCCCTGGCGCACCAAAAGGCCCCACATATCAAGGTGAAAAATGCGTATTTAATGAAAAATTAATAGGTTGAACCGGTTAAGCCGAAGAGCAAGGATAGGCGCTACATGACGAGGATAGGCAAGGCATTGATTTCATCAACAAATACCAAATTCAATTTGCGTAAACTCTGAAAGTCCTGTTGGATTTTTGAGACAATGAAACTGGATTAATCAAAATAATATTCGATGGCGTCCTTGCAGTAATCCCCGGCTTTTTTGCCGATATAATCTTCGTGGGCGACGATGGCCGCAAAGGCGAGCTGCTTTTGATTTTCCTTGTCATGGGCGAAGCCTACAAACCAATCGTAGCGAATGTCGTAATCCGTATCGTTATTGATGGAGCCGGTTTTTCCGCCCACCACGATTTCTCGAAGAGCCTTGCCGCGCTGTCGTCTGCTGAAGCAGCCGCGTCCGGTTCCATGGCAGGCGGCGTCCACCATCATTTTTTGCAGGCCCAGGCTGGAGGTTTCGCTCATGGCCTGGCCCATCGGAGTCAGGCCGCCTTCATAGACGACTTGATTTTCCTGGTTTTCCGCCGAGGCGATGATGTACGGCTGGGGCATGACGCCGTTATTGAGCACGGCCGAGGCCATGGCGGCGCCGTGCATGGCGGAAATGAGGGTTTCGCGGTTGAAGCCGGAGGCGATTTCCGCAGTCCGGTATTTGTCTTCGGGCTTGCCCAACTGGCTTGGATTGAAGTCGCATTCCACGCCCAAATCCTGTTCAAAGCCCATGGCTTTGGACTTGGCTGTCAGGGCTTCCGGCCCCAAAAGAACGCCGATCTTTCCGAAAACCGGGTTGATGGAGTCGGAAAAGGCCTCTTCCAGGTCGATGTGCCGGGTGTACTTGTTATCGACATCCTTGAGTTGGGATTTGTATAAGGTGTGTTTTTTTCCGTTGTAACGGACCGGGGTCTGGGGGGTGAAATTCTTGTCATCCATGGCGGCCGCGGCAGTCACCATTTTGTAAACGCTGGCCGCGGGAAAGAGAACCTGGGTGCAGGGGTTTCCCGCCTTTGGGTCCTTGTGGTATCCGACCATGGTGAGAACCTTGCCGGTTTGGGGCTCCATGGCCACAAAAGCGATGGCCCTGGCGTATTCCGGCTTCAGTTCCGCCAGCATATGGCGTTGGAACTCCAGGTCCAGGGTGGAAGTAAGCTCGTAGGTTTTTCCCTCCAAAGCGACCTGTGGGGGCTCTTCGGCGACGTCCCAAAGCCTTTGCCCATGCATGAGATTCCTGATTTGGGCCTTGGAGAGCATTTCAATGGCGGGAGCTTGTTCCTTTTTTTCCGTGACAAAACGGGGATAAAACTCCGTCACGCCGAATGCAATGCCTATGGCGAGCACCAGGGCCAGAACGAACATGGACGCCCACTTGAAGACGAACCAACTCCTTTTTCTGGCTTCCCGCTTGCGCTTGAGGGCTTCCTGGTATTCCCTCCAGGACATCCCTTTGGCTTCTATTTCAGGCTTTTCTACGGCCATGTCTAACGCAGGGTGGTTCCGGGAGGAACAGGCGTGTTAACTGTCGAAAGGCCGATGACTCCTTTCTTATTGACCGCCGCCACCACCATGCCCTGGGAAGTGATTCCCATGAGCTTTGCGGGTTTGAGGTTGGCGACCACTATCACCTGCTGGCCCACCAGGTCTCCGGGCTCAAAGGCCTTTGCAATGCCGGCGACCACGGTGCGGGGTTCGGGTTCGCCCAAATCCACGGTGAGTTGCAGGAGCTTATTGGCCTTGGGCACGGCTTGCGCTTCGATGACGGTTCCCACGCGCAGGTCCACCTTGCCGAAGTCCTCGATATCAATCTCCGGTTTTAGCTCAGGAGTTTTGGGAGCTTTTTGTTTTTTCTCGGGCGCCTTTTCTTCCATTTTTTTCACGTCAATCCTGGGGAAGAGGGTCACGGCCTTTTGCAATTGAGTTCCCGGCTTCAGCACGCCCCATTCCCCCAGGGCTGCGGAGTCCTTGAGGAACGCGTCCTTGTCCAATCCCAAATGCCCCACCATTTTTTCCGCGGCGTTGGGCAGCACCGGCCAGACCATACCGGCAACCAGGCGAAGTCCTTCCAGCAGGTTGTACATCACCGCTTCCAATTGGGCGGCGGCGGCTTTATCCTTGGCAAGGACCCACGGAGAAGTAAAGTCCACATACTTGTTCATCCGGCTGATGAATTCCCACACGGCGGCCAAGCCTTTATGGAACTGGAACTCATCCATGGCGAGGTCGTAGGCTTCCACCGCCTCCATGGCGGCGTCCGACAGCTTCCAGTCGGAGTCGAAAGCCAGGTCCGGATGATTTTCCGGGACTGTTCCTTTGCAGAACTTGTGGGCCATGGAAATCACCCGGGAGAACAGGTTGCCCAGGTCATTGGCCAGGTCCGAGTTAATGCGTCCTATCAAAGCCTCTTCCGAAAAGCTGGAATCCAGGCCAAAGGTCATTTCCCGCATGAGGAAATACCGAAACTGCTCGATGCCGTATTTCTTGGACAGTTCCAGGGGCTCCACCACGTTGCCCAGGCTTTTGGACATTTTGCTGTCCGCCACGTTCCAGTAGCCGTGGACGTTCAGGTGATTATACACGGGAATGCCGGCCGCCTTCATCATGGTGGGCCAATATATGCCGTGTGGCTTCAGGATGTCCTTGGCCACCACGTGCTGCACGCCGGGCCAGTATTTTTGGAACTTCTCCCCCTCGGGATATCCCAAGGCCGAAGCGTAGTTCAGCAAGGCGTCGAACCAGACGTAGGTGACGTAGTTTTCGTCGAACGGCAGGTCGATGCCCCAGGTCAGGCGCGTCTTGGGCCGGGAGATGCACAGGTCTTCCAGGGGCTCTTTAAGAAAGGAAAGCACCTCGTTGGCGTAGCGCTGGGGCCTGATGAATCCGGGATTCTTCTTGATATGGTCTATGAGCCAGTCCTGATACTTGCTCATCCTGAAGAAATAGTTGGATTCCTTGATTTTCTTGGGCTCAACTTCGTGGTCCGGGCATTTTCCGTCCACCAACTCCCGTTCCAGGTAGAAGCGTTCGCAACCAAAGCAGTACAGGCCTTCGTACTCGGAAAAATAAATGTCTCCGTTGTCGTATATTTTCTGGAGCACTTCCTGGACGACCTTGATGTGGTCCGCGTCCGTTGTACGGATGAACTGGTCGTTGCTGATCAAGAGTTCAGGCCACAGATTGCGGAACAGGCCGGAAATCATGTCCACGTAATCCCGGACTTCCTTATTTTCCTTTTCCGCCGCTTCCACCACCTTGTCGCCGTGCTCGTCGGTGCCCGTGAGAAAGTAGGCGTCCTGACCCCGGAGTTGATGGTAGCGTTTGGCTGTATCAGCCACAATGGTGGTATAAGCGTGCCCCAGGTGGGGACGGGCGTTTACATAGTAAATAGGAGTGGTTATGTAAAATGGTGAAGCCATGATGCTTCCTCCTTATTTTTTTGCTATATTTCTAAAGGCGCCGGTTTAAGAATCGCCTCCGGTGTTATTTTTCGGGGCCGGCTGGTCAGCATTCGCCGTATTCTTTTTGTCCGGGTTTTGCCTGTTTCGTTTTTTATTTCTTGGACGCCGGGGCTTCCCTTTGCCTTGCTTTTGATTGGGATTTCCCTGCTTTTGCTTCGGTTTGTCCTCTTTAGACTGATCCTGGTCCTGATTTCCTTTGGTCTGCCTGGGCTTTTTCTTTCTCCGAGGCCTTCTTTTCTTTTCAGGCCTGTCCGGCCTTTGGTCCGCCTGAGCATCTTCGGCCATGGACGGCCTTTGATCATTTTCCTCAGGCGCGGGAGCGGCGATTTTGGGGGCAGGCTCGTCAGGCGGAGCGCAATGATCGGCGGGCAGTTCGATTTCGGCCCCCTCTTCCAGGCGCACGGACACCAGCCCTTTCAACAGATTATGGCGAATCACCTTGCCTTTGCCGGAAGGCGTATTGACCCTTTTGCCCAGTTTGGGAAAGCCGTCCTTGAGCTCTTTATAGATTTCGTGCTCAAAGGTCAGACAGCACATGAGCCGCCCGCACAATCCGGAAATCTTTGTGGGATTGAGGGACAGGTTCTGGACCTTGGCCATTTTGACGGAAACTGGAACAAAGCCGCTCATAAACGAGGTGCAGCAGGTTTCCCTGCCGCATCGGCCCAATCCTCCGCACATTTTAGCCTGATGCCGAACCCCGATCTGACGCAGTTCAATGCGCACCCTAAAATGGCGCACAAGCGTCTTGACCAATTCCCTGAAATCCACACGCCCATCAGCCGTAAAAAAGAAAGTCAGCTTGGAGGAATCAAAGGAGGCGTCCACGGAAAAGAGGTTCATTTCCAATTTAAGCTCGCCGATGGCCTTTTCGCAATAATCAAAGGCGTCCTTTTCCAGCAAAAGAACGGACTCGTACTGGTCCAGGTCCTCCTGAGTGGCGATCCGGTGAATTTTCTTTAAGGGCAGCTTGAGCATTTCCTCCGAAACCTGGCGGGCTGTTGTCGCCACGGTTCCGAAGCCCAGACCCTGCTCGGTCTCCACCACCACTTTGTCGCCCTTGGCTAGGACGTATACGCCAGGGTCAAAATCATAGGTTTTACCCTGGGGTTTGAATCTAATCCCGACTACCTTACCCATCTATCCTCCTGACGACAAACGCATGCACAGGTTTTCCATGGAAAGCCTGGTGTTTACGTTTCTTGTCAGATCATTTTCACAATCCGCGACGGCCTGGAGCTTTTCCAGCAGAACTTCCGGGGCGGTTTTAGCGCTCCGGCTGTTCACCAGGCCCATGAGATCCCTGTTAATCACCCGCTGAGGCGCGTACCGGCTGACCAAAAGGTCCCGCAGCCAGGTGCGAATCCAATTCAAGTCTTCCTGGGCGGCGTTTTTGTCCTTGGCCAGAAACTCCGCCAAAAGCAAGGCCTGTCCCATGCCCTGGTCCTCCAGGGCGCAAAGCTGATTGACAAGCCAATTCCTGCGGGCCAGCCCCTGGTCCGAGGCCAGAGCCCGGGCTTTATCCAGACTGCCCGAGGCTATAAAAGCGCAGGCATGGGCCAGATCCGGGTCGACTCCGTCATTTTCCAGGCTTTCAATAAGAAAGGAAACCGGCAAAGGAGAGAAGCGGATTTCCTGACACCTGGAAACCACGGTGGGGAGCAACTCCGATTTTTGCCCGGCCAGCAGAACAAAGCAAGTGGTGTCCGACGGCTCCTCCAAGGCTTTTAGCAGGGCGTTGGAGGACGAAGCGGTCATGTCGCCGGCGCCCGAAATCAAAACAACCCGGGTCTTCCCCTCGGAAGGCCGCATGGCCAAAACGGATAGAAGATCCCGGATTTGTTCGATTTTTATAGACGCGCCTCGTTTTTCAACAAAAAGAACGTCCGGATGATTGCCGGAAAGAATCTTGCGGCAGGAGCCGCAGACCCCGCAGGGCCCCTGGCTTCCAAACATGGCGCTTTCCGGGTCGGGAGTTCCCTCGCAATTGCGCGCCATGGCAAAGTGCACAGCCGCCTGCCTTTTGCCCAGTCCCGCGTCGCCGGTAAAAACCAGGGCATGGGCGACATTGTTCTTTGCCAGGATTCCCGACAAAAAACCCAAAGCCCGTTTTTGATGCCGAACCGGATCCATTTGCAGGGCGCTGCCTAAATGCTTCTGATCAATAATCCACCCGCTCTTTGAGTTCTTTGCCGCACTTGAAGAACGGGAGCTTTTTGGGACTTATCTTTACGGGCTCTCCAGTCTTGGGGTTCCGACCGGTGTAGCTTTTGTACTCTTTGACGAAAAAGCTGCAAAGCCCCCGGATTTCCACCCGCTCGCCTTCTGCGAGAGCGTCAGCCATGGAATCAAAGAATATCTGAACGATTTTGGCGGCATCGGTTTTGGATATGCCAGCCCTGTTTTTCAACGTGGACACCAGTTCCAGCTTGTTCATATCGCCTCCTGGAAAATCATCTTGCGCAAGGAATTTCGCCCCGTTCATAAGCCAGCGCCGTTCTTTCAAGGCAGGGGGCCGCCTCTATGGCCGGCGCCCGCCGCGGGGCTAATTAGCTTAACAATTCTTAATGCTTAATTTCAAATGGCCAAAAAGTCAAGCCATGGAAAAACCAAAGATTAAAATTACGGAAACCATTCTCTCACACCTTGCTATCTGTGTAAAGCAAAGCATGGTTTTTTATTGACAATTCTTGCAGCAGCGGGTACGAAAAGGACGATTTATCAACGTCCGGTAAAGGACAGCACTGGAAGGAGGGGTCTAAGAGTATGTTGAAGAAAGCTGTTTTATTGTGCGTGTTTTCGGCCTTGATTGCGGCGGCGTTCGTCCCCGGGGCGAATGCTGAGGAGCAACAGACTTATTGGAAGTTCGCCACCCTGGCGCCCGACGGAGTGGGTTGGGCGAAACAAATCAAAATCCATGTGCTGCCAGCCGTGGAAGAGGTGACCGACGGCTCCATCAAAATCAAGATATATTGGGGCGGCGTCATGGGCGATGATGAAGACATCATCAAAAAATTGCGCATCGGCCAGTTGGACGGGGTCGGCCTGTCCGGTCAGGGCGTAACCCTGGCCTGCAAGCCCATGTCCGTTGTGGAACTGCCCTTTTTGTTCCGGTCCTGGGAGGAAGTGGACTATATTAAGGAAAAAATGCGCGCCCAGTTCGATCAACTGCTCGCAGACGACGGATACATGGCCCTGGCCTGGAACGACCAGGATTTCGATCAGATGTATTCCACCAAGTCCCCTCTGGCCAACTTGGACGACTTCCGCGCAGCCAAGTTCATCACCTGGTACGGTCCGGTTGAAGAAGCTCTGCTGACCAACCTGGGCGCCTATCCGGTCAAGGTGAACGTCCCGGAAGCCGCCACATCCGTGCGTCAGGGCATCGTGGACGCCGCCATCGCCCCCGCCGCCTTTGTGGTGGGCAGCCAATTATACGCCAAGATTCCTTATGTGAATCCCATTAAGGTGCGTTACTCCCCGTCGCTGATCCTCCTGTCCATGGACGTGTGGGAGGACCTGCCCGACGAGTATAAAGAGGAATTTTTCAAACGCCGTCCCGATGTGGAGAAAAAGTATTGCGAAGCCGTTCGCAAGGACAATGAAAAATCCCTGGCGGCCCTGATCAAATACGGCCTGAAGGAAACCAAGATGACGGAAGAAGACTTCGCCATCGTCCGGGAGAGGGCGACAGCCATCTGGGACGAACTGGCCGGCGAGGAATACCCCGAAGAGGTCCTGGAAGAAGTCAAAGGGCACTTGGCGGACTATCGCAAGGCCCATTCCGGATAGACCAGTTTGTATAAGCGGATTAATAGGCCGGGCTTGCGGCGCTCCTTTTTGGCGCCGAGCCCGGCTTTTTTATCTCCTGTCGCCCTTGCGGGAGTACGCAGGATATTGGTTTAAGCTAACCAAGTCTGCGTTAACGCAATTCATCATAAAATACAATTACCTAATAATATTAGAAAACACAATTGACAACCTTTATCGGCGGCGGAATTTCATTTCCATACTTTTCCATGGACAAGGAATCTTATGATGTTATATAGGCAACCATTATGCCAAGGAACCAACGCAAAGAAGCCTTTGACCTAAAAGGCAGCATAGACAGAAATTCATACGAACCCGCCTACGTTCAACTGATGAATCTTTTAAAAAGCCAGATAGCCTCGGGCCAGTTTCCTCCGGGAAGCCGCCTGCCCTCAGAGGCGCAGCTTTGTAAAAAGTACAACATCAGCCCCATGACCGTCCGCAGGTCCATCAACCTGCTCATTGACCAGGGCATGGTGGATACGACCCAGGGCAAGGGCACCTTTGTTAAGCCCATCGCCTTAAGCTCGGTTAATTTCTCCCTGACGGAGTTTGTGGACATCCTGAAAGAGGACGGAGCCAGCGTGCGCTTGCTGGAGTTAAACGCCGTGAAAGCCTCATCGGAAGCGGCGGCTCATCTGGCCATCGATCCCGGAGACAGGATTATTTACATCCGCAGGCTGATCTATCTGGATAAAGACCCTGTTTTGTATCATCAGGAGCAGCTGGTGTGCGACCCCAAAAGGCCCATTGTGGAGGATGAAATGGAGGTCACCTCTTTAAAAGGGCTGTTCACCGGCTTGAATCAAAGCGGCTTGAAAAAAGGCCAGGTCGCCATCAACGCAACCCAGCTCAGCGATCAGGAAGCCGGATGGTTTAGGTTGCCCATGGGGTCGCCGGCCATCCGCCTGGAGCATTTATTTTTTGATTTTGCAGACCAGCCCGTAAGCTGGGGTTGGTTTGTCTGTCATAGCGAACGCGTCCTGTTCAGGGCGGCCGTAGGGCCGTGGTAACAGCAAAGGACGAGCGCCCGCCCCAAAGGCCGGAACAGCCCGGCGCAGCAACGATTCTCAACGAGGTCCAAACCATGCCGAACAACATTTTTAGCCAGCCCCTTCCCGAACTGGTCACCGCCCTGAAAGAGAAAGAGGTCCACGATCAAGTGCTCGCCCGTCTGGAGCGAGGGGACGATCCCATGGAGATTCTCAATGAATGCCAAAGGGGCATGGAGGGCGTGGGCCTTTTATACGAAAAAAAGGAGTACTTCATCTCGGGACTCATCATCGCCGCCGAGATACTCAAGGACGTGGTCAACCTCACGGCCCCGCACATCCGGGAAATCCATTCGGGAAAAAGCGCCGTGACCGTGCTGATCGGCACGGCCCAGGGCGACATCCACGACCTGGGCAAAGACCTGTTCATCACCCTGCTCCAATGCTACGGGTTCCACATCATTGATTTGGGCGTGGACGTTGCGCCCCAGACCTTCCTGGAAAGTTTTATTGAACATAAACCGCAAATCGTCGGAATTTCCGCCCTGTTGACCAGCGTGATCGACGCCATGAAGGAAACCATCGCTCTGATTCGATCCGAAGTCCCGCAAGGCGCCTCCGTACCCCTCTTTATAATAGGAGGCGGCATCGCGGACCAAATTTTCGCCGACATGGTGGGGGCGGATTTTTGGACCCAGGACGCCATGGCCGGGGTTCGGTTTTGCCAGGACGCCGTGAAGGCATGATTTTTATTCTTTTGGATCTCCGAAAATGAAAAATCCGGTTTAAAAACCCTCGATTTCGCCTTTCAACGCCGAGATTATCTAAATTTAACCATTTGATATAGCAATAGAAACAAAAAAAATTGAGGCGGCGAAATTTTTTCTTTGACAAACTTCCCTATAGAACTATATATTTAGACCGCTTTGGACAAGGAAGAAGCCGAAAGGCCCTTCCAGGGCTCTCAGCCAGGATGGAAAAGCCGACAGGTTTTAAAACCATGAAACAACCGTCGCTCCATCTGAACAAGATGCAGCCAATACGCGCTGCCCAAGCTCTTTAAAAAGAAGACGCCAATTTTGCATTGCGGCGGAAACCAAATGCCATGCCGTCCTCCAAGCTGCAACCGGATGGTTCCGAAAATAAAACGTCGTGTATCCCCTAAGCGTACGTCCTACTTAACCAACCTGCCGCACATGCAAAACCACCGGCTCCCTTTTTCCGGCGTGAGGCCTTTCAGGCCCTCTTCCGCCAAGATCTCGCCGGAAAAAGGGGAGTCCGGAATTTTTAATATGCAGGTGAAAACGGCCGGCCTTTTTTTGGGAATCCTGAAAAAAGCCGGCCTATGAATAATTTTAAAACGGACAGGTCCGACAGAGTCATGAACCAAATAGCCTCCGAATGCCAAATAGAAATCCAGCCCATGGGGTTGCGAGCCTACGCCTTTTACGGCGCCGGTTTGCATGAATTTCTGGTTGATGCCGGAGTCGCCCTGGCGTCTGACTGCGAGAGCGGGTCTTGCGGGCTTTGCAAGGTCGTGGACTTGGGCGCCGGAGTCAGTATGATGCTGGGATCATTGCAGTACAGGCTCCGGGCTGGTCGCATCGCCTCCTCCGCTATACACTTGAACATAAAGAAGCATCCGGGCTTTAACCGGCGTTTCGCTTTGTCCCTGCGTTTTCCACCCCCCCAAAGCCACGGGGCGTTGTCAGTAAACGCGGGTTCAAGCCCGGCGCTTCCTTATGCTTTTGGAAACTCGGCAGCGCACGGCCTCAACTATCTGCAAGACCATAATCAAGCTGCTTGCAAACTATATCGAGGCCGGAATAAAGCGTTTGCAGAATAAAAATTTTGCGCACCCGCGAAAAACGCCAATTTCAATCGGCGCGCAAAAGGCCCGGCCCGCAGTTAGCCGGGCGGTATTGGTTCTTGCATTGTCAGCAGGACTAGATACAAGGCCGTAAGGAACATAACAGGCAAAAAACGAAAGAACGCCCCCCCCTCTTTCGTCAACAATTTTGACCTGCCGTTGTTTTACATGGCCGAAGCATGAACTTTTCGCTCAGGGCCCCCAAACCCTGCCCCCAACAGCGAAAAGTCTGATCTCCTCTCTCCATCCAGGACGCCCATCCCCGTTTTCGGGGATGGGCGATCCCCTTTTTGGCTTACAAAAAAATGGGCGGGAAGCCCAAGGCCGCCGCGCCCATTTAAAATGTCTCGTTCCCTTAAAACCAATGGGAACTATCCGATTATGCGAATCATGCTTTCGTGGGGAATATACGCCTTGTGCGGCAAGCCCGCTTCCTTGGCGATATGCTCCGGGACGATCATCCCGGAATCGAACTGAGCGTGGCGCGAGAATCCCCGCCCGTCAAACATGACTTTCATGCCCGGCGCCGAGTCTTTCAGGGGCGCAAAGGCTGTCGCCCCCCGGTATTTATCCCGGATTGCGCCGTAGCCCAGTTTTTCGGCTTTGCTTGCCAAATCCACTTCCAGCAAATAGGTGGAATCCTGGCTGATAGCGGACTCATACTCCTTGCCTATGCTCTTGATGACTTCCTGCAATTCGTTTTTCATGGAATTTTCCTCCCCGCCCTTTACCCTGTCTAGGAACAGACAGGGCGCATAAAGGTTAAAATCCCGGCCAGGGTATATAAATAATAATCATTATCGATTAAATAACAAGGAGGTTTTGAAAAGCAAGCAACGAAGCAAAAAAGGCGCCCTTTCGACGGCTTGCTATTCGGCATAGTCATTGCAATAAAAAGATACTTGGCCGTTGGTTTTTAGAAGAAAGCAGAGATTAATGGGAAACGAAGTGCTTATATTAATTGCGGAAGCCATGGCGGTGTATTTTCTGGTTCTATGGGCGCACTCCCTGCGCCACCGATTCGGACCGGTGCATTTTTACGCTATCATCGGAGGGATAACCGCAATCATGTCCTGGGTTACGGACGCGGGGCTGAGCGTTCAGTTTGGAGGAGTCACCTTTGTTATTGGGTCCACGGTGTTTTATACCTCGTTGCTGTTGGGAGTTTTTGTCGTCTACGTTTTTGACGGCCCCCGCGCTACGCGCATAGCCATTTCCACGGTGGCCGGGGTTTCCATCCTGGTCCCGATGATCGCCGTGGCCTTGCACATCCAAATGGCTTTGATCGGCAAGCCCAACCTGGCCTATATTCCCCTGCCCAGTTTAAGGATAAACACGGCCTCGGTCATAACCACCTTGATTGACCTGATTTTCTTGGGCATTGCCTGGGAGTATCTTGGACGCCCCGGATTGGGGCTGAAACTCTGGCTCCGGGCGTACGCCACCCTGCTGGCTGTCATGTGGCTGGACGTCATCCTGTTTTCCACAGGCGCCTTTGCCGGAACGCCCCATTACCGCGGAATCCTTGAAGGCACGTTAATCAGCAGGTTCATTATTTCCCTGTTCGCCCTGCCGTTTTTATACGGATACCTGTATTGGCAAAACCAAAAAAAAGGCCTGGCCATTGAAAACCGGCCGGTCCTGGCCATTCTTAAACAGGTTGCGGAAATCGAGGTGGAGTTGGGCGCGGCCCAGCAGGAAATTGAAAGAAGAAAAATAGCCGAGGCGGAAAGGGACAAGTTGATCGCGGAGTTGCAGCAGGCCCTTTCCGAAGTGAAAACCCTCCGGGGCTTTTTGCCCATCTGCTCGCACTGCAAGAGCATCCGGGACGACCAGGGATACTGGAATCGCCTGGAGGCCTATCTTTTGGAGCATTCCGACATCGAACTGAGCCACGGCGTTTGCCCGGAATGCGCGAAAAAATTCTATCCAAACGTCAAAATGTACGAAGACGAGTAACGGCCAAGGGGAAATTTACAACGAGGGAAGGGCGGGAAGTCCCCCCTTCCCTCGTTTATGCAAAAGATCAGCTAATATCCTGGTGGTATTGCTGGAGAGGCTTGACCTCCGCTTGATCCTCAATGTGGGCCGCAATGCCCCTGACCGCTGCGATGGCCGCCGCCGTGGTGGTGATGTACGGCGTCTTGAATTTAATGGCGGTCTTTCGAATATAGGAATCGTCGTACTGGCTCAGCCGGTTGCTCGGGGTGTTGATCACTAACTGGATTTCGCCGTTCTTTATGGCGTCTGCGATATTGGGCCGCCCCTCGTGCATTTTGTTGATCAGCTTGGCTTCCAGGCCGTTTTCCTGAAAATAACTGCACGTGCCTTTGGTGGCCCAAATGCCGAATCCCATGCTTTTCAGCCTTTTTGCAGCTTCAAGAGCTTCGGATTTGTTATCGTCCGTGACGGTTAAAAGGACGTTTCCCGACGTTGGAAGGGCCGTTCCCGTAGATTCCTGGGCTTTGTAAAAGGCCCTGCCAAAAGAATCGGCGATGCCCAGCACCTCGCCTGTGGAACGCATTTCCGGCCCCAGGACCGGATCCACCTCCGGAAACATGTTAAAAGGAAAGACCGACTCCTTAACCCCAAAATGGGGCACGGTCTTTTCCGTCAGATTCAGGTCCGAAATCTTTTGCCCCAGCATAAGGCGGGTGGCCAGCCTGGCCATGGAGACGTTGCACACCTTGGAGACGATGGGCACGGTCCGCGAAGCCCTGGGATTGGCCTCCAGGACGTAAACCCTGTCCTCGCAAATGGCGTATTGGATGTTCATGAGCCCCACCACATTCAGAGCCTTGGCGATCTTTTTTGTGTACTCCTTGATGGTCTCCAAATGCTTGGCCGGAATGCTGATGGGAGGAATTACGCAAGCCGAATCGCCGGAATGTATGCCGGCCAGCTCGATATGCTCCATGACGGCCGGCACGAAAACGTCCACGCCGTCGGACAGAGCGTCCGCCTCCGCCTCGATGGCGTGGGGCAGGAACTTGTCAATGAGGATAGGCCGTTCGGGTGTGACGCCCACGGCCTTGCCGACGTAGTGTTTGAGCATTTCCTCATCGTGCACCACTTCCATGCCGCGGCCGCCCAATACATAGGAAGGCCGAACCATGAGGGGATAGCCGATTTTCGCGGCGACCTGAAGTGCATCGTCCAGGTTGCTCGCCATGCCGGCCTCGGGCATGGGTATGTTCAACTCGGCCATCATGGAGGCGAAGCGGTCCCTGTCTTCGGCAAGGTCAATGGATTCCGGCTGGGTCCCCAAAATGGGAACGCCCGCCTTTGCCAGCTCTCCGGCGATATTCAACGGAGTTTGGCCTCCGAATTGAACGATAAGGCCTTCGGGTTTTTCCTTCTCGTAAATGGACAGCACGTCTTCCAAGGTCAAAGGCTCGAAATACAGGCGGTCGGCCGTATCGTAATCCGTGGAAACGGTTTCCGGATTGCAGTTGACCATGATGGACGACAGGCCTTCGTCCCGCAATGCAAAGGCCGCATGGACGCAGCAATAGTCGAACTCGATGCCCTGGCCGATGCGGTTTGGGCCGCCGCCCAGGACCATGATTTTCCGGCCGGGCGCCGAGTCCACCTTGTCCGGGGCGTTGTAGGTGGAAAAATAATAGGCCGCGTCTTCCACGCCCGAGACGGGCACCGGCTCCCAGGCTTCGGCCAAACCCAGCCCAAGCCGTTTTTCGCGGATTGCCGCCTCGTCAAGCCCAAGCAACTGGGCCAGGTACCTGTCTGCAAAGCCGTCTTTCTTGGCCTGCAAAAACAGTTCGTCCGGCAGGCTCTGGCCTTTGTACTTGAGAATTTCCTCCTCCAGATCCACCAGTTCCTTCATCTGCTCGATAAACCAGGCCTTGATAAAGGTCTTTTTATGCAGATCCTCCACGGAAGCGCCTTTGCGCAAAGCCTCGTACATGATGAACTGACGCTCCGACGTGGGCTGAGCCAGCATATCCATGAGCTTTTCCAGGGAGGCGTCGTGGAAACCCTTGGCGAACCCCAGGCCGTAGCGCCCGGTTTCCAGGGAGCGGATCGCCTTTAGCAGGGCCTCCTTGTAATTTTTTCCGATGGACATGACCTCGCCTACGGCCCGCATCTGGGTGCCCAGCTGATCCTGGGCGTCGGGAAATTTTTCAAAGCCCCAGCGGGCGAATTTCACCACCACGTAATCCCCGGAAGGCGTGTATTTTTCCAAAGTTCCGTCGCGCCAGTAGGGAATCTCGTCCAAGGTCAGGCCGGCGGCCAGGAGGCTTGAAACATAGGCGATGGGGAAGCCCGTGGCCTTGGATGCCAGGGCCGAACTGCGGGAGGTCCGGGGGTTGATTTCAATGACCACCACCCGGCCGGTTTCGGGATCGTGGGCGAACTGCACGTTGGTTCCGCCGATGACCTCGATGGCCTCCACGATGTCGTAGGAGTATTTCTGCAAACGGTCCTGGAGCTCCTGGGATATGGTGAGCATAGGCGCGGTGCAGTAGGAGTCGCCCGTATGCACGCCCATGGCGTCCACGTTTTCAATAAAGCAGACCGTGATGCGCTGATTCTTGGCGTCGCGCACCACTTCCAGCTCCAACTCCTCCCAGCCCAGGACGGACTCTTCAATGAGCACCTGGCCCACCCGGCTGGCGGACAACCCGCGGGAGGCGATGACGTCCAGCTCCTCCCGGTTAAAAACCATGCCTCCGCCGGTGCCGCCCATGGTGTAGGCGGGCCGGACCACCACGGGAAAGCCCAACTCGGCGGCCGCCTTTTGCGCGTCCTCCACGGTGGTGACCACGGTGTTCTTGGGCATTTCAATGCCCAACTTATTCATGGTGGCCTTAAATTCGTCCCGGTCCTCGCCCCGTTTGATGGCGCTTTCCTGCACGCCGATAATCTTTACGCCGTATTTTTTCAGGACGCCTTGCTGAGCCAGTTCGGACGAAAGATTCAGGCCCGACTGCCCGCCCAGGTTGGGCAGAAGTGCGTCCGGACGCTCTTTTTCTATGATGCGGGTCAGGCTTTCCACGTTCAACGGCTCAATGTAGGTGGCGTCCGCCATTCCCGGGTCCGTCATGATGGTGGCCGGGTTGGAATTGACCAGAACGATTTCGTATCCCACCTGCCGCAGGGCTTTGCAGGCCTGAGTTCCTGAATAGTCGAATTCACAGGCCTGGCCGATGATAATGGGGCCTGATCCGATAATGAGAACCTTGTTTACGTCATCCCGTTTGGGCATACGAGCCTCCCTTTTTCTTTGAGTTAGTATATTTGAATTTTAAATGGCATTCTTAAAAATAACTGGAGCCGTCCCAGCAATGGGTGCAAAGACGGGATTTAGGCAGGCCGATGGCCTCCACCAGATCCTCGAGCCTTTGGTATTTGAGGGAGTTCAGGCCGATCTCCCCGCCGATCCATTCATTGAGGGCCTGCTTTTTTCCCCTGCCGGAGACGGCGTAGTCATGGACCTTGTCCAGCCCTCCGTCCATGGCCATGACCGCCCTTCTTCCAATAAGATCCATGGAGGACTGGGACGTGGAGAAATTGAGAAAATCGCAGGGAAAAATAAGGCAGGGGCAGGCCAGGCGCATATGCACCTCTCGGGCGCCGGCCTTGAAGATGCCCTGGATGGTCCCTTTAAGCTGGGTTCCCCGCACCACGGAATCGTCGCAAAACAAGGGGGCTTTCCCTTCGATGAGTTCGGCGACCGGGATGAGCTTCATCTGAGCCACCAGATCCCTGACCTTCTGATTTTGAGGCATAAAAGAGCGGGGCCATGTGGGGGTGTATTTGACAAAAGGCCTTTGGTAGGGGATGCGTTTTTCATTGGCGTAGCCCAGGGCGTGGCCGATGCCTGAGTCGGGTATGCCGGCCGCGTAATCGGGCCTTACATCGTCGTTTTTAGCCAAGGCGGCGCCGCACTTGTATCGCACGGCCTCTACGTTGATGTTTTCATAGGATGACGCGGGATATCCGTAATACACCCATAAAAAGGAGCAAACCTGCATCTTGTCCCCGGGCGGCAGTTTTTGCTCCCAGCCTTCCGGGTCGATAAACACGGCCTCTCCAGGCCCTATGAAATAATCCAGCTCAAAGCCCAGGTTCGGAAAGGAGCTGCTTTCCGAGGCCACTGCATAGGCGCCGGCTTTCTTTCCGATTACCAGGGGCGTGCGCCCCAGCTTGTCCCTGGCCGCCCACAATCCCTGGGGCGTCAGAAGCAGGATGGAGCAAGAGCCTTGCACGGAGGCCTGGACGTTCCGGATTCCCGCCTCAAAACTGTCTTCCTGACAGATCAGCATGGCCACCAATTCCGTGGGGCTGGCGCCGCCGATCTTTGACTCCGTGAAAAAATTGCGCGAGGCAAAGGCCTGCTCAATCAACTGCTCCATGTTGACAACGCGGCCTACGGTGACGATGGCGAAAGGGCCCAAATGGGAATTGACTACCAGAGGCTGGGGATCGTTGTCCGAAATCACTCCAATGCCTTTGTTTCCGGAGAACTTGTCCAGATTCGGCTCAAACTTGGAGCGGAAGTAATCGCTTTCAATATTGTGAATGGAGCGGTGCACGTCCGCGCCGTCCATAAAAGCCATACCGCCCCGTCGCGTCCCCAAGTGGGAATGATAATCCGTTCCGTAAAACACTTCGCTTACGCATTCATCTTTTGAACAGCAGCCGAACAACCCTCCCATAAAACCTTCCCCCTGCTTACGATCTCAGTTATGTAGTAGAAATGAAATATTACGGTTAATATTTGATTTTGCTAATATAGAATTTGCGAACAAATGGCAAGAGAAGATCCCAAACAAACGCCCGGACGCCATTTCCCCGATCCATGAAAAATCAGCCCAGAGGCCCTTTCCCCCTTTTTTTGTTGACCAGCGGCAAAAATGGGCTAAACATAACGTCCGAACCATGACAATCGGTCCTAACGGAATTCATGCAAGGCGGCGCAAAAGGAGCCGCCGGGCGCCGTCGCCCGCCTTGTTATAAAAAAGGGGAAGCCCTGGAGAAATTATGGCTCTACGCCTCATACGCATCGTCATTCCAGAGCAGGAAGAACAGGCTGCAAAAAACCTTTTGGAGGACCAGGGCGTCAAACGGTTTTGGCTGGAAAACGCCCCGGACGGCCTGTTTGTCGCCAATGTGCTGGTGAGTTCGGAGTCCACGGAATCCTTGCTGGACGTTATGGAAAAACGGTTTGCTTCATACACCCGGTTTCAAATGGTGATCCTGCCCGTGGAGGCGGCCTTTCCCAGGGAAATCAAAAAACCGGGCGGCGCAACCGGGAATGGAAACGGCGAGGAAGACGGCAAAGCGACTGCGGCGAAAAAGAACCGGGGCCGGGTGCATCGCCAGGAGTTGTATACGGACGCCCGGGACGTGTCGTCCCTGACTTGGAATTACTTGATCATGGTGCTGCTGTCATCCTTTGTGGCGGCCATCGGGCTGTTGCGGGACAACGTGGCCGTGGTGATCGGCGCCATGGTCATCGCGCCGCTTTTGGGGCCTAATGTGTCCCTGGCTTTGGCGGCGACCCTGGGAGACCCCGACCTGGCCAAGCGGGCGATCAAAACCCTCATGGCCGGAGTGGCTTTGGCCTTTGTTCTGAGCATCGGTCTGGGGCTTAGCCTTCACGTCGACGCCGCCGGGAGGGAAATCGCCTCCCGCACCACCGTGGACTTTATCGACCTGGTTCTGGCCCTGGCGGCCGGAGTGGCCGGCGCATTGTCCTTTAATCAGGGAACCTCGTCTGCGTTGATCGGCGTGATGGTGGCGGTGGCTCTGCTGCCGCCCCTGGCGGTCTGCGGCATGCTGTTGGGCTCGGGGCATACGCCCCAGGCTGTGGGCGCGTTCCTTTTGTTCGGCGCAAACACCATTTGCGTGAACCTCGCCGGGGTGATCACCTTCGCCGCCCAGGGCGTGCGTCCCAACACATTCTGGGAGGCGGACCTGGCTAAAAAATATTCCCGCTACGCCGTGGAATTCTGGATTCTTCTTTTGTGTGTATTAGCCTTTTTTTTGGTTCAATCCCGGTGATGCGGATAAAAGGGAAGGATTCGGAAGGCCCTTATACGCCTTGACACTCAACCGTTTAGGAAATATAAAAATTCCTGATTATTAATGATGCGCAGACTTTGGCGGCTTGAGGCCTCTTCCGGAGGGGGGCGGGAGGACGAGAGGATTCACCGCGTCGGGCGCCGCCCATCATTAAGCCTTTCCCCCCGCAGTATAGGCCCGAAAAGCAGCTTCGACAACACCCTATGAAAAATAATACGCCCAAAATCAGCATTATCGTGGTCAATTATAACGGCCTAAAATTCCTTGAAGACTGCTTTACCTCCCTGACGCAAACGGACTGGCCCAAGGAAGCCCTGGAAGTCATTTGCGTGGATAACGGATCCACGGACGGCTCTCAGGAATATCTGAAAAAGAACTTCCCGGACGTCGCGGTCCTGGACCACCAACCCAACAACTATGCAGCCGCCAATAACGCGGGAATAAAACGCGCCTCCGGCGATTACGTCATCCTTCTCAATAATGACGTGAAAATGGACCCCGGCTGGCTGCGGCCTCTGGCCGCGGCCATGGAGCTAAATCCGCGGTTGGGGGGAGTGCAACCCAAGCTGCTTTATTTTGACGGCATGATCCAAAGTTTGGGCCACATAAAAAGTCCTGATTTTTACTGGACGGACCGCGGGATGGGGGAGCCGGACCTGGGACAGTATGGGGATGCTCTTATGGAGGCGGACAGCCTGTGCGGGGCGTGCGCAATGTACCGCCGGGAATGCCTGGACCAAGCAGGACGCCTGGACGAAGACTTTAACATGTTTGTGGAAGATGTGGATTTTGGCGTGCGATGCCTGGACCATGGATGGCCTCTGGCCTGCCAGCCTCAAAGCCGGGTGCACCACCTTTTTCATGGTTCCATAGCCGGCGAAAGCCGGGCCAGGCTTTTGATTGAGTCCAATCGCCTGCTTCTCATCGCCAAACACTGGCCGGACAAGCTGGCGGAAAATCTGACCGGCCGTGGTTTTTTCTTGCAGCCCGATCCCGAAAAGCAAAGGGCTTTTATCCCGGCCGCCTCCAAGGCCTGCGGCAAGTTATTGACCGAGCATCCCCCTGAAAAGGCCCGGCGAATCCTGGACGATGTTTTTATCAAACTCGCCCAGGCGCTGGACCCGCAAAAGGACGCCCTGGTCCGCAAAGCCATGCTCCATCAAAAGGAGGCGGCCAGGGAGTTGGAGGTGCAAAAGGAGCGCGCCCGGCTGGACTTGCGGGATGTGGAATCCCGGTTATACGCGGAGATAGACCGGCTGCGGGACCTGGTCATCCAAAGGGAAGAGGAGTTGCGGCTTCTGCGCGAGTCTTTATCGTACCGGTACGTTCTTAAACCCGTGCAAAAGGCTGCGGACCGCGTCAAAGGCGCCCTGCCCCGAACCCAAAACGCTCCTCCGCCCTCCCCTGCCCTGCCCCGGATCGTTTCCATGAAGTTCACGAACAACTGCCAGTTGAAATGCCGTATGTGCGGCATCTGGTCTCAGGAAAAGGAAGCGGAGCTTCCCGGCGAGCAATGGCGTAAGGCAATCGACAAGGTTTTTCACTGGCTGGGGCCGTATCGCCTGGACATTGCAGGGGGAGAGCCTCTTCTAAGACCGGACAATGACGAACTCACTGCCTACGCTTCGGCCATGGGCGTTGAAACGGTGTTACTGTCCAACGGCGCGCTTATCACCAAGGCCAGAGCGCGCAAGCTGCTGGATTCGGGCCTGGACTCCATTCACGTCTCCCTGGACAGCCTGACCCCGGAAGTGCACGACCGGATGCGCGGGAAGGCCGGAACCTTCGCCAAAGCGACAAAGGCCCTAAAGCATTTGCAGGAGCTTCGGCGTTACAGGAGCAAAGACTTCTCCATAGGGGTGGCCTCAATTGTCATGGCGCCCAATGTGGAGGAACTGCCCGCCCTGGCCGAATTCGTGTATCAGGGAGGCGCGGATTTTATCAGCTTCCAGGCTTTGGATCAGAATTTCCATGACAAATACGATCCACAGTGGTTCGCCTCCAATCCATATTGGATCAAGGATCTGGACGCTTTAAACCGGTCCATGGACAAACTGCGGGCCATGAAACTGCGAGGCGCCCCCATAGACAATAGCCTGGCCCAGTTGCAGGCCATGAAGCGCTACTTCGCCGATCCACAGGATTTTTGCCGCCGGTTTCAATGCCTTTCGGGAGAGAAGAACTTCATCATTAAAAATAACGGAGACGTGCTTCTTTGCTGGAACCTGCCGCCCGTGGGCAACATCCTCCACGACGCGCCGGAACGCATCTGGCAGTCTTCGGAAGCCAAAAAGCGCAGGGAGCAAATCGCCGCCTGCACCCGGACCTGCCGAATCCTTAGCTGCCATGTCACTGAGGAGGCTTTACAAAACGCATGACGGGACCGGGCTCCGAAAAAAATCGGGTGCGATGCATCCGCCCTTTCACCTCCATGGAGCTTCAGCCAGGCGGCGAGGTCAGCTTTTGCTGCGTGGAATGGGCCAAGGTTCCGTATATCGGCAATGTGCAGAACCAAAGCCTGATGGAAATCTGGAACAGCGATACGGCCCAATACATCAGAAGGAAAATGCTGGCCGGGGAATGGGAGGACGTCTGCCGGCCCGATGTCTGCCCCACACTGGTTAGCGAGGGTTGGAAGGAACTGACAACGGACGGCGCCGGGAAAAAACTTTTTGTCCTGACCGAGCAGCATATCAAGGATATTCAGGCGGGGCGGACGCGCATGAGCGTTTCGCCCACCTATGTGCTCATGTCCAATCTGGAGGCTTGCAACCTGAAATGCCCCATGTGCGGCCCCTTTCGGAACATTTACGCTGAAAACAGAAACAACGCGCCCTTTGATTGCGCCGTGGGGAAGCAGCGGGAAATCATGGAAGGCGAGAACATGGCCGTCCTGGAGAGGATCTCCCGGGACGTTGTGAACGGGCTTCCGGACCTCAAGGTGCTTGGGTTGTGCGGCGCAGGAGACCCCCTTTTCCGGCCTGATACGCGTAAGATTTTGTTTTCAAAAGACAAAAGAGTCAGGCCTGAAATTGCACTTTTCTCTAACGGCCTGCTTTTTAATTCAAAAATGTGGAAAAAAATCAAGCATAATGCGTTCCGTTATGTTAATGTGTCCGTTGATGCTGCCGCCAGGGATACTTATGAAAAGGTCAGGCCCCCGGGAAAATGGGACGACATCGTCGCTAATCTGGAGTTTTTGTCCGACCTAAGAGCACAGGGGAAGATTCCCCAGCTTTTTATTAACTTCACGGTCATGCGCAGCAATTTGGAAGAAATGACGGATTTCGTCCGGTTGGGCGAACGCCTAAAAGTGGATTCGGTTTATTTTCAAAAAATACGTGGAATCATTCGAAATAGGGAAAATTTTTTCGACGGCCCGGACAAAGACCAGGAACTTTTGGACAGGCTGGAAATTATCAAGCCGCAGGCAAAAAAAGCGGCAGGCGGCGAGACCGCCGTTGCTTTTGGAAACTTGTAACCAACAGACGCCATGATCCGAAAAAAAATACTCATAAGCGACACAGCCCCCCTTTATCCTCCCATGTGGGGGGGGCCCAAAAGGATCTGGGGACTGTTTTCCAACCTGACCCACAAGTACGACATTATTTATGTGGGCGTGGATACTGGCCAATACGAACTGGTCAAAGGTATTGAAGCCAGCGAGGATTTCTTTGAAAAGCGCTTTTCCATGCCCGAATCCTATTACAAGTACTGGCTTCCGATTTACGAGCGTCTGTTTAAAAACCTTAATTTCGATCCATACACCTATTTTTTCATCGATAACGCCAAGCATTACGTGGACGCTCTGGAAAGTCAGCCGGCCGACGCAATAGTCTGCAGCCATCCCTGGTCCTGGAACACCCTGAAATACAGAACCGACTCTCCGGTAATATACGACGCCCACAACTGCGAATACACGTTGATGCGGTCCCTGGCCGAGGGCAATCTTTTCAAGCCCATTCTGACGCATAAAACCAAAGTCCTGGAAGGGGACCTCTGCCGCCGGGCTAAAGTCATCCTGGCCTGCTCCGAAGAAGACAAGCAGGCTTTTGTGGACGTATACAAGCTGGACCCGGGTAAAATATCCATTGTGGAAAACGGGACGGACATCCCCCCCCTGCCGTCCCTTAAAGAACGGGTGGCCGCCAGAGAAGAGCTTGGCTACGCCAGGCAGCCGGTCGTTTTATTTGTAGGCGCCTATTACAAGCCCAATATCCAGGCCGTGGATTTTATAGTCAATCGTCTGGCGCCCAAACTGACCGCCTGCCAGTTTGTCATTGTAGGCACGGTCACCAATGCGTTTTCCGACAGCCAGGCGCCGGAAAACGTGAGCTTTGCAGGCATCCTGACCGACGATTATCTGGAGCACTATTGGAGAGCGGCGGACCTGGCGGTAAACCCCATGTCCAAAGGCTCCGGCGTAAACATTAAAATGCTGGATTACATGGCGGCGGGCATTCCCACGGTTTCCACCCCCTTTGGATGCCGCGGCCTGGACGTGGAAAATGAAAAGCATGTAGTCATTTCCGAACTGGATAACTTTGCAACGGCCATTTGGGACACGCTGAAAAACCCGGAGTTACGAGGCCTGATGCGGAAAAAAGGCTACGATTACGTCTCGACAAAGTTTGATTGGAAAATACTAAGTAAAAAGGTCGAGCACATTTTGGATCAGCTATTGTTCGACAGGTAATCTTTCCCTGGCGGGACCGGTTCTATAGGTTCCCTTATTCAATATTCTTACATAGTCTTCCACTAATAAATCAATGCATCTTAGGATTCCCGATAAACGAACTCTCGTGATTGTTTTTGCGCTGGCGATCACCACCTGGGTTGCGCATTTCCTTTGGGTTCGGGACTTTCTATTGTTTGAAGACGATTACTCCCATGTGGGCAGGAGCCTGGACGGCGAGTGGAGCCAAATATACTATCTCCTGAAATGGGCGTGGGAAGCCTGGCCTCAGGGGCGCCCCCTGCATTTTTCGCTCATGCCCGTGTTTACGGGCCTTGGAATGCACATGGGCGGGCTGCCCTGGGTGTATTTTTTCGGGTTCCTGTTCATCGCAGGCAACGCGGCGCTTTTTTACGTCACCGCCCTGAAAGTGGCGCCGCCCGGCCCGGCTTTGGCGGGCGCATGCGCGTTTTGCCTGTTTCCGGCGGATACGACCCATGCCATGCTGACTCATAACATGGCGCTTCAGGCCTCGCTCATGTTTTTACTGGCCGCCGTCCATGCCTATTTAAGCGACAAAAAACTTCTTTCCTACCTATTAATTGCGGGAACCCTGATCTCTTACGAAACCGCCATCGTCCCCTTTATCGCCGCGCCTCTGCTAAAGTCGCCCTGGAACCGCAAGACCATCAAAGAACTTGCAACCACAACAGCCGTCGTCGCGCTTCTTATGTCGGGGCACGCCTTACTGAGAGCCGCCATGAACGAGCACCGGATGATGGAGCTTGTCAGCGATAATCCCTGGCGGCTTGCAGGCCATGTTCTGGCCTCCATGGTTATCGGGCCGCTGACCGTGCTAAAAGCCTTTTTCCTCCGGCCCGGCTACGCCCTGAGCCACGCAAACGCCCTTACGGCGTTCTCAGGACTGGTTTTTGCCACAGGAATGGGATGGGCGCTTTGGCGGCTTCCTTTGCCTTTGGAACTGAAATGCCTGTCCTTTTCGGCCCTGTCGGAAAAATACGGATTGAAAATGCACGGCAGCCTTAAAATCCCGCAAGGGCTTGCGCCGGGCGGCAGGCTGCTAATTGCCGGGGCTCTCGCCCTGTGTTTGGCGTACGTGCTAACCTTCACCCGCTGGCCGCCTACAAGCCTGGGAGGACGCGACACATGCGTGCATCTGGCTGCAACCTTCGGGGCATCCATTATCATAACCGGGCTGGCTTGGATGATTCTGGAAACTGCCGGCATGTTCAGGCTTAAACTTGCAGCCGCCGGGGCTGTCGCTGTTTATCTGGCTTTTCTGCTGGGCTTTTCCATGGCCGTGCAAAAGGATTTTGTTAACGGCTCCGAGTTTCAGCGCCAATTCTGGAGGGAAGTCCTGCAGCTTTGCCCGGACCTGGAAGACGGGACCACGATTTTTGTCAAGGAAAACATAAGGACGACATCGGACTTTGTGATTCCCAATGCATGGTCCGTGCGGCTGGTGCTGGAGCAAATGCTTCTATTTCCCAAAGACTGGACTTCCCCCCCGGCCCTGTTCATTTTAAATGAAAAAGTAATTGCGGGCGTCACACCCGATCCGGGAGGAGAGTCATGGACCTTGCTAATTCCAGGAGAGGGCCGGGAAACCCGGACCGTCAAGCAAGGCCAAGTCATTGCTTTGGAATTGAACGCAAACGGATTGGTCCGGCTGGAATCCGCAGAGCATCGGCCCGGGTGGGAGCCTCTGGAGGGTCTGCATGTCAAGCCTGAGGGAAAGTCCTCCATCCAAAGCCTTGAAAAAAAGGCGCTATACCGTATAATGATCGAGCGCGGCCTGCGTTAACGATTGTGGAGGGGGGACGGACCGTGAGGGTGGTCTACATCGGGGAGCGCATACAACACCATGCCGGGCGCTCGGGCTACGACCAGTTTGCCCGGCGCGTCCGCTCAAGGCCTTTATCCCCTGCAATCCACCATGCATTGACGTCCATCTTAGAAAGGACGCCCTCCAGCGCCGTCAAGGCCCGCCTGGACTCTCCCCCCTACTCCTGGTATTGGAGGCCGGAGCAGCTTGCACAGGAGCTGCACGCAATGGGATCTATGGCCCTTGCAGGCGGCGTTTACCACTGGCTGTACGGAGAAAACGACTTTCGATGGGCGGGGCGCTTTCCCCGGCGGAAAGGCGCCAAAATTGTTGTCAGCATGCACCAGCCGCCTCAGATCTTTGAGAGGGTTTTTCCCGACCCCAAGGCCCTCAGGCAAGCGGACGCCGTGCTGGCGTGCTGCCGCAGCCAGGGGGATTATTTGAAGAATTTGGCGGGGGAGGATAAGGTTCATGTAATCCCCCACGGCGTGGATGCGGATTTTTTCACGCCCGCTCCAAAGCCTGCGGAGGAAAAATTCATCGTGCTGGCCGTGGGAAGCTGGCTAAGGGACTTTTCCCTGCTGATGGAAGTCATCCGGGAAGCCGACAGGCGCCAGTCAGGACTTTGCTTTCACCTGGTTCCGCCGCAGGACCGGATAAAGGACTTTGACGGGGCGCCAAACACAAAAATTTTTTACGGCGTTCCGGATGCGCAATTGCTTAGCCTGTATCAATCCGCCAGCGTTTTGTTCATGCCGGTCACGGATTTTACGGCAAGTAACACGTTGTTGGAAGGCATGGCCTGCGGACTGCCCGCAGTTGCCACGGACGTGGGCGGCATGGGGGATTATATGGACTCATCCTGCGGCGTTCTTGTACCGCCTTCCGACCCCGAGCAGGCCCTGACCGCACTGCTGAATTTAAAAGAAAATCAAAACTTGGCGCCCGCCATGGCCGAATCCGCTCGAAAAAGGGCCCTGGAATTCGATTGGAAAAAAATCGCCCAGTCAGTCATGAAAGTCTATAGAGGCCTCTATGCCCGATAACGCCTCGAAAAATACAGGCCCTGCGGTTTCCGTACAGGGGATATGCAAGGATTTCAGGGTCTCCGTCTCTGAAAAGCCGGGATTTCTCCGCCGTTTCGTCCCAGCCCCCTTGAGACCGGCCGAAAAATTCCGTTCCCTGGACAACGTGAGCTTTGGCGTCTCCATAGGCGAAACTCTGGGCATTGTGGGCAGAAACGGGTCGGGCAAAACCACCCTGCTTAAAATCATTTGCGGCATTATGACGCCGACTCAGGGAGAGGTTCGGGTGCGCGGCAGAGTGTCCACACTCCTGGATCTGGGAGCGGGGTTCGACCCGGAGTTCACGGGCCTGGAAAACGCCTACACAAACGGCGCGTTCATGGGGTTCTCCCGGGAGGAGATGGACGAAAAAATGCCGGCCATCCTGGACTTTGCCGACATCGGGGAATTCATCCACAGGGCGGTCAAAACCTATTCCAGCGGCATGTACGTGAGGCTGGCCTTTGCCGTGGCAATCCACGCCGATCCCGACGTCCTTGTGGTGGACGAAACCCTGGCCGTGGGCGACGAATCCTTCCGCAGGAAATGCTTCGCCCGAATCAACCAGATCCGCCGCAATGGCGGTACGGTCATCCTGGTTTCCCACTCCCTGCAAAACATTGTGGAGTTATGCCACACGGCCCTGTGGATGGAGCGGGGAAAAATCATCCTAAAAGGCGCGCCGTCTTTTGTTGTAGGCGAATACGAACGGTTCGCCAATTCGTCCTTTGAAAACCAGAAAATCATTCTGGACCGGATTGCGGACTGCGCGGAACCCCAGGTTCCCGCCCAGGGCGATCGTCTGGTGGAGGAACTGGCCGGCTTTCATCAGCCCCGGGTGTACGAAACCAACGGCGCATGCATCCTAAACCCGCGGATTATCGGCCGGGACGGCAGGCCCGTGGGCAACCTGATTATGGGCAGGGACTATTTTTACACCTATGACGTGCGGTTCGACCAAGACGCCAAAAACGTCAGGTTCGGCATGATGGTCAAGACCCAAAGCGGGCTGGAGGCGGGCGGAGCCGTCTCCCATGGCGCGGGCGACGCGCTGGAGTTTGTGGAAAAAGGCGCCTTGCTTCGCCTGCGTTTCGCCTTCAAGTGCCAGCTTACGCCCAATGTGTATTTTATCAACGCCGGCGTCCAAAGTGTGGGAGATGAAAACTCCGTATATCTGCATCGCATAGTGGACGCCGTTATGTTCCGGGTGACGCCGGTCCCTGGACTGTTGGCCACGGGGATCATGGATTTCGCCGCCCACCTGAAAGAAGGCGAACGGGTCAGCGTGGAACGGGCGCCCGAAAAAGGGGCGCCCGAAAAAGGGGCGCCAAAGCCATGAAATCCAGGGCCGTCGCCATATTGGGCATGCACCGTTGCGGAACCTCCATGGCCGCCCGGATCGTCAACCTGCTGGGCGCCTATCTAGGCCGGAAAGAAGACCTCATGGGGCCGGCCTATGACAATGAGGCCGGTTTCTGGGAGCGGTGGGACTTGATGGAGTTCCACGACAAAGCCTTGCAGTCCATGGGCAGAACCTGGGACGATCCATCCCCCATGCCCGATTGGGGCGCCCTGTCCCAGGCCCGAAGCCTGGAGCGGGAGTTGATCGCCAAAATTGAAGATGTCTTTACTGGCCAGCCTCTCTGGGCATTTAAAGACCCCAGGGCCTGCCTGCTTTTACCGCTATGGAAAAACGCTCTGTCCGCCTTAAACATTGACTGGCAGATCGTGGCGGCAGTGCGCAATCCCGTGGACTCCATTGGGTCTCTGGCCCGGCGCAACGAGTATTCCTGGGAAAAATGCTGCGCTTTGTGGGAGCTGCACTATCGGCAAGTTTTGGATCATATAAGGGAAACCCCTCACGTCATCGTCCTCTTTGAAGAACTGTGCAACGCCCCGGCAGTTCAGATCGCAAAATTGGCTTCCGCCTTGGAAATTGATGTGGATGAAAAAGCGCTTGAGAACGCGGCTCGCTCCATCAGGCCGGATCTGATTCATAATCATTCCAAGGAGAAATACAGGCTGCCCGCTCAGGTGGAAGAAACATATGGACGCCTAAGAAAGAAGGCCCTGAGCCTCAAGTAAAAACTATCCCGCAAAAAACGCATTTAGGGGGTAGACTTGAGGTCAATTCATTTGCTATAGAAATTCAGCCGCGGGGAATTGCCTCCCGCCAGTCGTTTCAAATCAGTTTCACTAGTCCAATCACTTTTTTGTTTTTACGTTCCCTCAACCCAACTAGCCGCTGCCAGCCAGTGCACAAAAAAACCAATTACTAAACGGCCTTGAGGATTAGTCCCTCTATACGGCCAAAGGTCTTGCAGGAGGATTTTCAATGATGGGTAAAACACCGAACATGACCGATTATCAAAAAGAGTACGACGAATTTAAATGGGAAGTCCCCGAGTATTTCAACTTCGCCGGAGACGTCATCGACAAGTGGGCTCAAGACCCTGAGAAACTCGCCATGTTGTGGGTGGACGACGACGGAAACGAGGTTCGCAAGACCTTCGCGCAATTGAGCGCCGCCTCCAAAAAGCTGGCCAACCTGCTGACAAGCCTGGGCGTGGGCCAGGGAGACGTTGTGATGGTCGTCCTGCCCCGGAACATCGAGTGGTGGGAAGTCTTCACCGCATGCATCCGCATGGGCGCCCTGCTGGCCCCCGGCACCACCCAGTTGACCTCCAAGGACCTCCAGTTCCGGGCCAACAAAGCGGAAGCCTCCTGCATCATCACCAATCCGGAGTTGGCCGAAAAATTCGATAAGGTCGCCGACGAGTGCCCCACGGTCAAATCCAAAATCATCATCACCGAACCCAGGGAAGACTGGACCTTCTACACCGAGGCCGTGGAAGCCGCGTCCGACCAATTCGAGACCGCCAAGACCAAAAGCAGCGACAACTGCCTGGTTTACTTCACCTCGGGCACCGTGGGGTTCCCCAAAATGGCACTGCACACCCATGCGTCCTATCCCATCGGCCATCAGGTGACCGGCAAATACTGGCTGGACCTCAAGCCTGAGGACATGCACTGGAACGTGAGCGACACCGGCTGGGCCAAGGCCGCCTGGAGCAGCTATTTCGGCCCTTGGAACATGGGCGCAGCCCAGTTCATCCACCATACAGACCGGTTCGATCCCATCAAAACCCTGGAGCTTTTGGCTCAATACCCCATCACCACCATGTGCGGCGCCCCGACCATCTACCGCATGCTGGTGCTTCAGGACCTTGCCAAGTTCAAGTTCCCCACGCTCCGGCATTGCGTGGGCGCGGGCGAGCCTTTGAATCCCGAAATCATCGAAGTCTGGAAGAAAGCCACCGGCTGCGTGATCCGCGACGGCTACGGCCAGACCGAAACCGTGCTTTTGGCCGGCAGCTTCCCCTGCATCGAGCCCCGGTTCGGCTCCATGGGCAGGCCCACCCCGGGCATTGAGCTTAAGGTCATTGACGAAGATTGCAACGAATTGCCCCCCAACACCGAGGGCGACATCGCCATCAAGGTCAAGCCCAACCGGCCCGTGGGGCTTTTCAAGGAATACTGGAAGGAGCCCGACCGCACCGCCTCCGTGTATCGCGGCGATTACTACCTCACCGGCGACAGAGCTTATGTGGACGAAGACGGATATTTCTGGTTCGTGGGCCGCGCCGACGATGTGATCCTGACCTCGGGATACCGCATCGGACCCTTTGAAGTGGAAAGCGCCCTCATCGAGCATCCGGCCGTGGCCGAGTCCGCCGTGGTTTCCAGCCCGGACGAAACAAGGGGCGAAGTGGTCAAGGCATTCGTCATCCTGGCGGGCGGTTTCACCGCAAGCGACGAACTGGCCAAGGAGCTTCAGGAGCACGTGAAAAACGTGACAGCGCCCTACAAGTATCCCCGCAAGATCGAGTTTGTGGACGTCCTGCCTAAGACCGTGAGCGGAAAGATCCGCCGGGTCCAGCTTCGTAACCAGGAATGGGGCAAGGAATAAACGGAATATATCTGATTGACTGAAAACACTGCGGCCGCATCCTGTTTGATTATAGAGGGTGCGGCCGTCCGCCGGTAAGCGCCAAATTAACGCGCACAGCGCGTTTGGGCAAGGATCTTTGGTGTGCATAGGGCGTTCAAAATCAACGGCGAGGATATTTTATAAATCACGCATTGTCATTAACATGAGCCAAGGGCAGGCGGATTATGAAATTGGCGCCATTGCCCGACGAGGAAACCACATCCATGGTTCCGCCGTGATTCTGCGTGATGATGAAATACGAGACGGACAGCCCAAGTCCGGTTCCTTCACCCACGGGTTTTGTCGTGAAAAAGGGTTCAAAAATCCGGGACACGGTTGCCTTGTCCATGCCAGGGCCGTTGTCCTGGATTTCCATGCGCAGCATGTTTTCTTCCCTGGCAAGCCGTAAGACAAAACAGGGCGTGTACCCGCCGCTTGCATCCAAGGATTGCATGGCATGGGCGCCGTTTCGGAGAATGTTAAGCAGGACCTGCTGGATTTTAGTCCCTTCACAAGAAATTTCAGGAAGATTTTCCTCATATTCTTTGATGATTTTGATTGTTTTGAAATCCTGCTGCTTTTTCAAGTCATAATCCGTGGACGCCAGTTCAAGGATTTTATCCATAAGGTGCACCGGATGATGGAGTGAAAAAGTCTCATTGGATTTCCTGGCGAAGCTGAGCATATTTTTGACGATTTCCGCCACCCTTTTGCCGGACTCATCAATGGCGTCCAGCATCCTGAATATGCTTCTCTTTTCCATGTACGCCATGATCACATCCATGGACGCTCCCGCCTCTTCTGCGGCGCGGATGTTTGCCGGCAATTCCAATTGCTCCAGCCTTGACCGCATCACATTCGCAGTCTGTATGATGCCGGCCAGGGGGTTGTTTATCTCGTGAGCCATGCCTGCAGCCAGCCCGCCAACGGACAGCATTTTTTCATTCTGGATCATCAACTCCTCAAGCCGCACCTGTTCCGTCACGTCATCCACCCGGATAACGGCGCCTTCCACGCCATTGGCTACCAGGGGATAAATGGTGATATCCTCGTAACGGGTTTCCTCCTGGCTTCGGCTGGGGGCCTTTGAATTATGGAGCACCTGGCGGTCCCGGATGGAAGCCTGGATGCGTTCCATTTCAATTGACAGGCCGGAGAACACCTTGGCCAGGGGTTGGAACCGGGCGTTTTCCGAGCGTATCCCGGTGACCTGCTCGGCCCGTTTATTCCACTGGGTGACCCTCCCTTTGGAGTCCACCCCCACCAGGACCGAAGGCATGGAGTCAATGATGTTGGACAGGTAGTTGCGCAAGCGGCGCAATTCTTCTTCGTCCTTCTTTTGTTGGGTGACGTCCACGCCGACGCCTACTACGCCGATGACCTTTCCATCGGAATCCTTTAACGGAGAATAGGACCCTCGCATCCACAACTCGGTTCCGTCCAATTTAGGGACCTTAATCTCAACGCCGCCAACCATCTCGCCTTGCATCGCCCTGTTCATATAACGCCATGCCGGCGTCTCTTTTACGCCGGGGAAGAGATCCCAAACAGTTCTGCCCACCACATCCCGCCTCGGTTGATCGAAACATTCTTCATGCCTCCTATTGACAAGCTGATAAACAAATTCCTGGTCTATCGTCGCCACGGACTCATCCATGGATTCCAAAATATTGCTGAGCAGCCGCCTGCTTTTTCGCAATTCCTCTTCCGCCTGTTTGCGCTCGGTGATATCCTGAATAAAGGCGACCGCATATCTCAGCCCTTCGTATTCGAACAGGCTGCTGCTAACTTCCACAGGAACCTCGGAGCCGTCTTGCCTGAGGTGCACAGATTCGAAGCACTCCCCTTCTTTTTGGGCTTTTGCAATATTCCAGGCCGCCTCGTCGTCTAACTTTGCCTGAAAGGGATCAACCTCCCAAGTACCCATGGAGGCCAGTTCCTCCCGCGTATACCCCAGCATCCGGGCGGCGGCCTCATTGACATCCAGGATGCGCCTGCCTTCGCCGATCAGGTAGATCCCCAAGGGGGCGTTTTCGAAACTGAACCGGGTGATGCGCAAGGATTCTTCCATTTTTCGGCGTTCGGTGATATCCCAAAAGATGCCTAGAACGCCGCTGACTTCCCCCGCATCATCCCGTATCGGAATTTTAACGGTCTGAACAACCATGGTTTCTCCGTCTTTGATATAGGATTCCTCAATTTCCTCCGATTCCCCCGCCGAGAGTATCCGTTCATCATCGGACCGGTATTTTTCGGCAATTTCCTTTGGAAACAGATCAAAGTCATTTTTCCCTTCAATCTGCGCCTCCGTCATATTCACATCCTGTGCGTAATTCCGGTTGCATGAAACATATTTAAAATTTTTGTCTTTAAGGAAAATTCGCTGCGGAATATTATTGACGAGAGTCTTGTATTTGGACTCGCTTTCGCGAAGCCCTTGATTCAGCCTCGACATCTCCGCAACTTTGGACGTGATCTCCGCCGCCATGGCATTAAACGCCCAGGCAAGTTTACCGATTTCATCCTTGGCCCGGATCGGGACCGCTACATCAAAGGCGCCGTCTTCAACCCGTTTCATGGCGTGCATCAGCTGGCTGATGGGACGCAAAATAATCGTATTCAAGCCAAAAATGCCAAAGATAATTACGAGAAGAGGAACCAAAAAAAGAAAAACAAACACCGCCGTCAGAGTGGAGCGGCTTGCATTTTCCAATTTCACATTGGCGGCGTCCAGATCTGATTTGGCTTTTGCAACAACGGCGTTCATCTCCGTTGATTTGGCGGCCGAGTCAAAAGCGTCTCTTGCTTCTGCAATCTGTGTTTGGTAGCGCAAAAGGGTCGCATCCGACTCGCCAATCAATCGCTCAAGGGATTCGATTTGGGCGAACAGTTCCGAAAACAAGGCGAGAAGACTGCCGTCCGAATCAATCAGTTCAAGCTGCGAGGAAATAAATCGCTGATTTTTCATGACCACGCTTTTGTGTTCGTTGGAAAAATTTCTGGATATCAAGCTGTTGAGCGCAACCAGCGTCAGTTGATTCAGGCTTTTTAAGACATAAGGCGCCAAGGCGCCTTTTTCGGAAGCATCCCCTCCCATGACGCGTTCCAACTGAAGGATGGCCAAAACCGTGGATATCCTATCATCCAATTGATAATACAAAGAATTAATTTCAATCCTGATATCGTCGAAAGCCTCATCAATATCCGCCGACGCCTTTTCCTTCGATGCAATCAGATCCACCAGCCGCAGCCTTGACTCAGACAAAATGTCATAACCTGGCATTTGCTGTCCGGCGGGCAGGAGGAATTGCTCCCTGGCAAGGGACGGGACATGTTCCTGGGCCGCGATGTCCGAAACCGAACGAATCAAACTGGTCTTCCATTCTTCAAACTCCTGAATATCCGCCAGTTTTTTGTCTACACTGTCCCGGATGTTTCGATTTGCCAAGACTTCGTGTTGGGTCCAGATGCTCATAAAGGCGAGGAGGACGAAAACAATAAAAAATACGGCGCCTGCAGCAAAAATTTTACTTTTTATCGTCATGCTGAAAATCCTTGTTTTTGTTTTTCCAGAACCCGCATCCCACCCAGGCTTTTTGCCCGTCTTGCAGGGTAATCCCCCTCACATAGGAATATTTTGACATAAGCGTCTTCGTATAAGGGTTCAGCCAATCATATTCAATCCATCCCTCGCCGTCCTTCTCAATCATCCGGGCGATCTCAAAAAAAAGCAGCCTGCCGCTGGGCGTTCTCAGATTCCACATATTCTTCCCAACAAGCTCCGGACGACTTCCCTGCCCGCAGCATACGGCCTCTTTTTTTTCGATATTGTAGCAATGTATAAAAACATAAAGACCATTTTCCCGGTCGAAAAAATCCGGGTTGGTTTGAAGGGCGTGCTGCACCGCGGGCATGTCGCCGGAATGCAGGCGGACGTAATCATAAGCCGCGTCGACAATCCCTTTTGTTTTTGCGGCGATGTCCTGAATAGGCTCATTGTCCTGGGCAGTCGATGCAGGCGCGAACCCTAAAACCAGGAGTATCATTACCATTAAAACAGGCCCCGTGCATTTCATGGGCAAATACCTCCCCGCTTGCGGATCAATTGGAATCGGTTTGCTCACCTGTTAGGAGCGAAACCAATATGCAACTAACATACTACCAAGCCGGAAGGGATGAGGTAAAGCAATGTGAATACTCGGGCCCGGTCACGAAAAGACCGGTTTCAAATAAGTTGAGGCCCAAGGGATAGCTGAGAGCCTCCCACGGTCCTCTTTGGGAATAAAATTAATGGTGAGATAATGATTGACGAAGCCCCGGCCTGTCATGTACCATATACTAAACGATAAACATATTACGACAAATTCATGCAACTGGCATAGGGTTGACGAATCTCAAAGAACTGAAGCGGCGCGCTAAGTCGAAGACCGGTAATGAATATCCATTCTCTTGCCGACGGGCGCCTTTGCGCAGACTTTGTTAACCATTTGGTATATTGGGATTTTTGCCAAGCTGATAGTTTAATCAATGATCCGTAAATGGGCTTCATGGGGCCTTTGTTTTTTCGCCCCTTGATAGAGGCGTTAAAACAAGGCTTTTTAGATGCGTCATGATTCGCCCCGGGTGTGAGAGGCGAGTCATGATTTTTTTAAAATCATTATGTGTATTATGTACTAAACAATAACAAGGAGGCGGCCATGGAAAAAAGAAAATGGATCTCAGCGTCCGGAAAAGCCGACATCGGCAAGGAAGCGGACAAGTCAATCTCCAAGACGGATTACTCCAAAGTGCGCAGTCTGGGGGTTGACGATCAGGGCGGCGGCGCCACAATCGTAACATACGAATTGACCGGCGCCTGGATGGATGAACTGGAGTATCGGGGGAATGTGTATGACCTCATCGACATTCCCAGCGCGGGGGTGCACACGCAGCCGGGCCATCCGGCCGTCCCCCAGGAAGGGCTCTTTGTGGCCATTCCGCCCAACGCAAAGGTTACGGCGGTAAAGCTGCTCAAGGAGACGGATCGCGAGCTTGACGGGAAATACAACCTGATTCCCGTGGCGGAGCCCTCCATCGAAGGTCATGCGGAGGTGTACAAACCGGACCCCGGCATATACGGGAAAGACGCATTTGCGCCGGATCAGCCCTTCGAGTTCGTGGGGGAAAAACGGGTTTCCGGCCGTTTGGTGGCGCACATATTGGTTTTTCCGGCCAAGTACAATCCCCAGACTGGCAAGGTCGTTTTGGTGGAAAGTTTGGAATTGGAAGTGACCTACGACACCAAGCCCGGCATGGACTGCGCCCCCATGAAACGCGGCCAGGCATCCAACGCCATTCTGGACTCCCTGATTCTCGACGCGGAAACGGCCTCTAAGATGGAAGACAAGCTGGGCGCAGACGTGGACGTAAAAGCGGCAGAACCCAAAAAGCTCAAGGACCCCGGCAACCACGGCGATTTTGTCATCGTGACCACCGGCGATCTCAAGGACGCCTTTAAAAATTTCATCGACATTCGCAACCTGGACCACACGGTCAAGCTCGCACTGCTGAATGACATCAAGAAGGAATTCCCGGCAACCGGGGACGATGTTTCCATCAAGGATTTTCTAACCTATGCCTACAATAACTGGGCGCTGCGCCCCAAATGGGTGATCCTGGGAGGAGACGCGGACAAAATCCCCACCCACCATACGGCCTGCGCAACCTGGAACGATCCGGGCGACGAGCCGCATCATGGGCTCATGGCCTCGGATCATTTCTATGCCGACATATCCGGAGATATTCTGCCGGAACTCCTGGTCGGCCGCTTTCCGGCAAGCGACTCCGATACCATGAAAAAAATCTGCGCACGCGCCCTCGCCTTCGGCCGGCACGGCAGCCAATGGCGGGACGTCATTATGCTCACCACCTACCAGCGCAACGATTACGAGCAATGCAAGGACGCCATTGCCGTCGCCATTGACGGGGAAAAGCGCAGGGACTACAACGCCGCCCTGAAATACTACGGCAGCGATCCCGCGGCGACCAAGGCGAAGATCATTGAAAGGCTCAACGAGCGGGACAACCACCACGTCGCCAAAAACGGGGGCGTGGATATCGTGAATTATCGCGGACACGGCTCCCAGACCGCCTGGCAGGCTTCCAACGGATTGAACATCAACGACGTCACCAACCTGAAAACCGGAAGCAAGACGCCCTTGGTTCTCAGCATCTGCTGCCTGAACAACTTCATTGACTGGACGAGCCCGTGCTTTGGCGAAACATGGATCAGCAAGCTGAAATCCGCGGGATTCTGGGGCGCGTCGCGGCCCTCTTACACTGCTGTTAATCACAAATTCGACAAGTTTTTGTGGGAAGGAATCATCAACGAACGGTACACCAGCATCGGCGATATCGCCCAATACGGCACGGCCAAGTTATGGCAGAATGATACCAGCGACCTGGCCAAGCAGAACATCAAGATGTACCTGCTCCTGGGCGATCCTACGGCCGACGCCAAAAAGGTGAAAAACTACTCGGTCAGCTTCAAGGGCAATGACGGCTCCTATGCATCGGTTCCCAACTCTCCTGAAATCGCCACGGCCAAGGAGATTACGGTTGAGGTAATGATGCGCGCCGAATCCTTCAACGGCGGAAACTGGCAGGACGCCGTGGTTTCCAAGCACGGCCCGGAAAGCGGATGGGAGCTGCGTGTGGGGGAAGCCATTCCCCGCATGATGGTCACCATTGGCAAGACCCATTATTACGCCCAGCCCGACGATCCGGCAAAGTCCCCCAAGCTGCAAGCCAAACGCTGGTATCATCTGGCGGGAACCTTTGACGGCAAAACCATCAAAATGTATGTGGACGGAGAGCTTTGGTTCAGCAAATCCGTCAAGGGGAACATCACGCAATACAGCGGAGACCTTGTCTTCGCCAAAAACGCCAATCCCGAGTGGGACAAGCGGTGGTTCAAGGGGGACATCGCAAACGTGGCCTTGTGGAACAAAGCCCGCTCCCAAAAGGAAATCCAGGGCGATATTTTCGACAATATCCTCGCGGACGAAATCGACCGGCACAATGGCCTGCTTGGCTATTGGGCCATGAACGAAGGCGGCGAAGAAGGCGAAATCGTCTCCGATAAGTTCAACGTGCTTTACGACCAGGTGCAGACCAGCATCAATATCCTGAGCGCCAATAACAGCGGCCGCATCCACAAAGCCTCCTGGGAAAAGCAGCATCTCAACTTTTATTTCACCGGCAAATACACCTGCGGCGTAAAATTCGGCGGGGCGACCGGGACCTGGCACGATGCCTCCAACCTGGAAATCAAACCCGACGGAGCCATAACCTATGCCGGAAAAACGCTCGTCAAACCTCTGATCGAAGCGAATCGAATCGCCTGGTGCATTGAAGACGGGAACGACTCGGAAGGCGCCATCGAGTTGATGTTGGGCAGCGACTCCCGCTATTTCTGGCCGGAGGGGGATCAGACAGACAGGCTCTTCCAGGGCTGGATCCGAGACAAAGGCCCGTCAGGCCCTCTCGACTTCAGGGGCAGGACCTCCTGATATTCCGGGACCGCTGCGGCGGCCGGCTTCCTGGGCAATTCTCTGCAAACACAGATATACGGACTTGAAAAAGCCCAAACGTTATATGCCTGCGGGAGACTGCACGTCTCCCGCATTTCTTTGGGGATAAAAAAAGGCTTTAGGTCTCCGGCGGAAACATCTTGCCGGGGTTGAGGATGTGGTTGGGGTCGAACACGTCCTTGATCTGGCGCATGATTTCCATCTGGGCGGGGGGAATTTCCATGTCAAAATACGGAGCTTTGGATATCCCCACGCCGTGCTCGCCGGAAATGGTGCCGCCCAGTTTCAGGACGTAGTCAAAAAGCTCCACCACGGCGGACTCGGCCTTTTCCAGGGCCACGGGGTCTTCCTTATCCAGCATGATGTTGAAATGGATGTTTCCGTCCCCGGCATGGCCGAAGCTGACCATGGTCAGGCCGGTTTTAGCCCGGAGTTCGTTGATCCTGCGCACCACGGCGGGAATTTTTGTGCGGGGCACCACAATGTCTTCGTTGATTTTATGGGGGCCGTATTTGAAAAGCGCCGGCGACAGCCCTTTGCGGGCTTTCCAGAGGTTGGCGGCGGCTTCGGCGTCGTCCACGCCTGACACGGTGCGGGCGTTTTGGTCCCGGCAGACCTTGGCTACGCGTTCGGCTGCGCGCTCCGCCTGTTGGGGATCGCCATCCACTTCCAAAAGCAGAATGGCTTCCGCGTCCGTGGGCAGGCCGATTTCCAGGTGGCTTTCGGCGCATCCTATGGCCGCCTGATCCAGGTATTCGATGCTCCGGCATATAATGCCGGCGGAGAAGACGGCGGCCACGGTTTTGGCGGCGTCGTCGATTTTATCGTACACCGCCGTGATGGTGCGCACCGACTCGGGCAGGGGCAACAGGCGCACGGTGATCCGAGTGATGACGGCCAGGGTGCCTTCGGACCCGGTGATCAGGCGGGTGAGGTCGTAGCCCACGACGCCTTTGGCCGTGCGCACGCCGGTGGCGACTACCTCTCCTGCGCCGGTGACCGCTTCCAGGCCCAGGACGTAATCCCTGGTGACGCCGTATTTGACGGCCTTGGGGCCGCCCGCGCATTCGGCCACATTCCCGCCCATGGTGCAGTAGGCGGAGCTGGACGGGTCCGGGGGATAAAACAGGCCCTGGGCTTCCACCAGCTTCTGAAAATCTCCGGTGACCACCCCGGGCTCCACGTCCGCCGTCAGATTGGCCGGGTCCACGCCAAGCACCTGATCCATGCGGGTCAGGGGCATAACCACCCCGCCCTTCACGGCCAGGGACCCGCCGGTCATGCCCGTTCCCGCGCCTCGGGGGATGACGTAAAAATTATTGAGATTGGCCAGATTGATGATTTCAGCCACGTGGGCTGTGGTGGCCGGAAAAACCACGGCGTCGGGTGCAAAATCCCTGTTGGATGCGTCATAGGCGTAAGCCGCCCGCTGATGCCACGAGTCGTGAACGTGTTTGGGACCCACGATTTTTTTCAGGATTTTTATAATGGCGGCGTCTATAGGCATAATAAAAAAGGGCCTCCCCCGCAGCAGGCTGCAGGGAAGGCCCAATAGGCAGCTTCATGACTGCGGAAAAAATGATATCGTCAGGTTTTAAAACTCCCCGGCTTCAATTTTCCCGCACAGGAAAAGGACAGGCTCCCGCATGTCCCCATTTTCGCGGATGTGGCGTTCCACCACGCCCACAGCATGGAGGGCTGTGGCGTGATAGCGGTTGAAGGTCCGCCCAATGGCCTGCAGGGACTGATCCGTATAGCGCCGGCCCAAATACATGGCGACCTGCCTGGGACGGGCTATGGCTTGCTTCCGGGACCGGGACCGCAAATCCTCTTCGGTGACCCGGTAATATTTGCAAACCATCTTTGTTATGACGCCCAGAGTCAAGGCTTTTCTGTTCCTGACGATGTTCCCCACCACTTCCCGAGCCATTTTCAGGTCGATGCCGCGCCCCATGATGGAATTTCTGGCGGCCAGGCCTTTGATGCCGCTTTCCAGGTGGCGGATGTCCCCGGTGAGTTCGGAGGCCATGAATTCGGCCACGTCCATGGGCAGGGCAATCTTGGCGGAATTGGCTTTGCGCTGAAGTATGCGCATTCGCATTCTGAAATCCGGGGCTTCCAGGCTGGAGATGACTCCGGCGTTGAGCCTGGACCGCATGGAATCGTGCATCTTGGGGATTTCCGAAGGCAGATACGCACTGGTGAAAACCAGGCGCTTGTTGGTTTCCATGAGGGAATCCAAGGTAAAAGCCAATTCATCCTGGGTCCGATTTTTTCCGCTCAAAAAATGGACGTCTTCCAGGATCAACGTGTCGCAGTTCCTGCGGTATTTTTCCTTGAACGAGGAAATGGTTCCCGTGTTTAGGGCCCCTATCATCTCGTTGGTGAAATCTTCCGCAGTGATGTAAAAAACCCGCTCCTCGGGGCTTTCCTGCATCACCTGGCGCCCCACCGCCTGAGACAAATGGCTCTTGCCCAACCCGGTCTGGGCCAGGAGATATAAAGGAGCATGGAGTTTGGAACGTTTGGAGGCCACGGACAACGCCGCCGAATAGGCGAAGTCGTTGCAATCCCCCACCACAAAACTGTCAAAAGTGAAATCCCGGTTAAGGAGCCTCCCCGAACTGGGCCGGGGAATGTCGGCGAAGGCAGGCAGGCACAACTGCTGAGGCGCCTCCTCGGGCGTCTCCGGGGCCTCGGCCGCGCACTCCGCCACCTCCAAAAGGACTTTTAACGGTCGTTGGGCCGCCTGCTGCATCGCCGATTCCAGCAAGCCGCGATAGTGGTCCATCAACCATTTCTTAGCCAAGGGGTTTGGGCATCCCAGCACAACCGAGTCGGCTGCGGCTTTGACTACCCTCAACGGATCAATCCACATGAGATATCCCTGATCCGGCACCTGCGAACGAATGGCTTCCTTGGCCTTTTCCCAGACTAGCCGCATAGAATCTGTCATCATGGATATTCCCTACGAGTAATTTAATAGGTTAAAAATTTCTAAGGCTTTTCCCGACCGCAAAGGTATCCTGTACGGTTTTGATCGGGTTTTTGCCGTCCCCTTTTCATCAACCGCTTATAAAATTTTTTTTGGCCGCTCCCAAAAAATTTGAAAAAAAATATCCTTTGGGTGTGCTACAATAGCCCCTGATTGCCCGGACGTCTCACCGGGCATGGACGCAACTAAACATCTGCGCCGGTCCAATTGGGAATGTTTTCAGATATTTTTTCGCGGTTTTTTTTGAAGCGGGCCGAAGTGACCCAAGCGTTGATAGCGTTATAAGCGCAGAGGCCCTTTGACGTCAAATCGGATAAGAGCGATTTTCTTCTTAAAAGCATCTCAAACATCCGGCGGGCGTCCTAAAAATAACTTCCTGATTTTTTAATCAAATTTTAACACACAAAATTTAAACCGCCAAAATCACACTTGTTTCTTTTATGGTTTCTTTTCCCAAGCATATTGGGAACATCCGTGCACCTGTGAAGTTATTAACAATTTTACGATCTCCCATTTCCTCTGATTTCCTCTGAATTATTCCGATTATCGGCCCTATCGAGGGCCGGGGCCTCTTTCCGGCCCCGTTGGACTTTGAAAACATTATGTTTTGCGCAATTCGGGGTTGATCTTTTTTTTTCAAAAAAAAGTTGTATTGAAAAAACCTATATCAGCGCTGCTAAAACGGACTAAAACCCTTGTTGTCATCCTTAAAGTAATTGTTAAAGTTGTTTGCGCGTGCTTAGACGCTTGAAATCACTGAATTCCTGCACTATGATCCTTTTCAGGAGGAGACTGAAATGAAATCATTGCCAATCATCGGAATCACCATGGGAGACCCTGTGGGAGTCGGCCCGGAAATCATAGTTAAAACCCTTAAAAACAAAGATATTTATAAGATTTGCCGACCACTGGTTATCGGTGATTTAAAGGTTATGGAGCAGGCGGAATCTTTGATCCGGTCCGGCCTGAACTTCCGTCCTGCAGGGTCCCCGGAGGATGCCGCCTATGAGTACGGCCGGGTGGACATACTGCCTGTATCCGACCTGGATCCAACCCGGCTTGCGCCTAAAACGCCTTGCGCAAAGACTGGCGAAGCCATGGTAAAATATATCACCACAGCGGTGGATTTTGCCAGGGATAACCGGATACAGGCTGTTACGACCGGCCCTATCCAGAAAGCGGCGGTGCATGCGGCCGGCTACACTTTCGCCGGCCATACCGAACTGTTAGCCCAACGAACCGGGACCAGCAGGTATGTCATGATGCTGGCGGGAGACAAGCTGCGGGTGGTGTTGGTGACCATCCACATGGCCGTCAGCGAGATTCCGGCGCATGTGACCCGGGAAAAATTTATTGAAACCGTCGAAGTGACGGGCCAGGCGTTAAAAGAAAGATTTGGAATTCCCCACCCCAGATTGGCGGTGGCCGCCCTCAATCCCCACGCCGGCGAGGAAGGCGCCTTCGGTACGGAGGAAAGGGACGTGATCATCCCGGCCATGGAGCATTTCAAGGGCAGTGACATCGCCCTGGACGGCCCCTGGCCCGCGGACACCCTGTTTTACCACGCCCAGCAGGGCAAATGGGATGCCGTGGTCTGTATGTATCACGACCAGGGGCTTATCCCGTTCAAGATGATCCACTTTCACGATGGGGTGAACACCACTCTGGGGCTGCCTATCATCCGCACCTCGGTGGATCACGGCACGGCCTACGACCTGGCCGGAACCGGCAAGGCCGACCACGGCAGCATGGAAGCGGCCATCCGCATGGCGGCTTTGCAGGCCTCCAACCTCAAGTAAAGAAAGGGACGCAATGTTTCGTTGGTTCGCAGATCGCCGCAGAAAAAAACTCACCCAGGCCCCCTTTCCGCCGGTCTGGAAAGAAATCCTGCGTCAAAACGTGGCCTATTACAGCATGCTGAAGGCGGAGGAACGGGCAAAGCTCCATGCCCTGATCCAGGTGTTTGTCGCAGAAAAAAACTGGGAGGGAGCGGGAGAGCTGGAGCTGACGGACGAAATCCGGGTCACCATTGCAGCCCAGGCCTGCCTGCTTCTTTTGGGGCTGCCCCATAATTATTACCGGAACGTCCAATCCATCATCGTGTATCCATCCACCGTCACTCCGCCCCAGCGCAAGCGGAGCTTCTTTGAAAGCTCCCCCACGTCCGTCGAGGCGCCCCAGCCTATCCTGGGGCAGGCTTTCAAGGGCGGTCCCGTGATTTTGTGCTGGGATGCGGGCCTGCGGGGCGGACGCAACAGCGAAGACGGCCATAACCTGGTTTATCATGAATTCGCCCACAAGCTGGACATGCTGGACGGAGCGGCCGACGGAACGCCGCCCCTGCGTGACAGGGCCGAATACAGGGATTGGGTTCAGGTTTGCTCCGAGGAATTCCTGCGCCTAAAAAAGAACGCCAAAAATGGAAGAAAATCCTTTTTAAGAAGTTACGGGGCCGTAAACGAAGCGGAGTTTTTCGCCGTGGCCACAGAGCAGTTTTTCGAGCAGCCCCAAAAGATGGTAGAGCACGCCCCGGAATTGTATCGCGTGTTGAAGGAGTACTACCGCCAGGATCCATATCGGCGCGCTTCCCGCAAAGCCTGATAGCATGGGGTCAGATCTACGTTTGACGTTTGAGCCGTTTTTCGCCCCCGTTGCTTTTGCCAAAGCCCGCGACTTTTTATCCATGGTATGAATTATGCATAGTTTTTCGAGTGCAAATTCCAGTCAATCCTATTGTACAAGGAAGATATCATGGACGACTCAAACATCATTCAGGCGCTGTTAGAAGGTGCCTCCCTGTCCACCGTCATGATGCCGGACGCAAACATCCCCACCAACCGCCCAAGGCATTGGGAAGGCTTTCTTCTGCCCAATATACTCATTAACAATGGGCTGTTCTGGGGCTTCACCCGCGCTGCGCACTGCGTCCATGTTCTGGGCCAGTTCGTCATCAAAGAGCCAAACACATTCTGTTACGGGAATAATGAGGAAAAGGTATTTTTCAGTTTTTCCGGCGAGTCGGACACTGTCTGCTGGATGCCTTTGGAAAGGTATGAACACCATAATTTTGTCATAAAAAATGACTATGAACCCATTTGGAGTTCAGACGCCCCGGATAATCTGCAGCCCATAGAAGAGGCGGTGAAATCCGCCCGCATCCTGAAAATGGTCTTCCTGGACGAAGACGGGCTTTGGAACGTCCACCCCGTGGATCTTTGCATGTTCCATTTTGAAGAGGACAGCTTTGTCTTAAAAAGCGAGTTATTCCATTACCCCATTTTATTCAGGGATGACGGCGAAACCACATCCGCCATTCAAGGGGTGAGAAATTATTTTCAGCAGCATCCTCAGGAGATATTCGTAAACACCCGGGTGGCGCAGTACCCGTGCCTCTACGGGTGCTACTCAGACGGAACCTATTATAATTACTATGATATTTGCAGGAACTCGCGCAAGCGATATAAAGAATTAAAAATATTCGCCAAAAAAGAATGCGGTTAGGCCATAGGGGCGAAGGCCAAGCACACACGCCCCCCGTCCCGGCCTATTGCCGCCCATGCTTGTGATGTTTTTTTTGACTCTCTCCCGCGACAAGGCGAGGAAAATTCCGGGTTACAACATACTATTTTTGTTGGGTTTCGCAAGCTCAACCCAACCTACATCGCTATGTTAATAATAACCTTTTATTCGGTAATACCCAAACAACTCGTTCATTTTCCTATGGGCATAATCCCCCATTTTTTCAAATTGTTTGGCTATTGTATCTGCCTTTTCCAATAATTTTGTTGGCGCCTCTGTGGTCTTGCTTTGTCTTGCCAAACTGATTATTGTTTCTAAAACCTCTATCTCTGTTGACTCATCCGGCAAGCCAATTAAAAATTCAATAACGTCATCAATTGCTTGAAATGCGTCCGCCGTAGACATCGTACCAACAAAATGTTGTCGGAATGTCTCAAACAACCACTCATCTTCATTAGAATCCTTGTTCCATTCAGTTATGGTTTGCTTTAATTCACTCACAAAGTTCATGGGTAATCCTGAATTTATTGGCTCAAACGTCAAACGTAGATTTGACCCCATTCTTAGTCTTGAGAGGATTTAACGCAGTTGCGGCCGGATTTCTTGGCTTTGTATAGGATTTTGTCAGCCGCTTTCATGACCTGCTCCGGCTTGGTCAAGGCCCTGGTGGGCTCGGCCACGCCAATGCTGACCGTGACCTTTACGCGTTTGGTGGTTGGAGCGGGTTCTTTGCCCCTGGCGCTGGCGTTGGAGGTTTTCCGGCCCTTGCTGCGGATAATGAACGGGGTGTTTTCAATATCCAGGCGGTATTTCTCGATGTGAGGCAGGGCCTCGAAAATCTCCTTGCCGGGAAAAATGGCCGTAAACTCCTCGCCTCCGTACCGGAAGGTCTTGGCTCCGCCGCCCATCTTGCCCAAACGGGTTGCAATCATCTTTAACACCTGATCCCCGGTTTTGTGGCCGTAGGTATCGTTGAACTTTTTAAAATGGTCGATGTCGATCATGGCGATGACGTATTTGCGGCCCAGGTTGAGCATGGTTTCGTTCAGGCTGCGCCTGCCGGGCAGGCCGGTGAGTTCATCCATATAAGCCATGGAAAAGGATGCTTCGATGGAAGTGACGAGCAGGATGAGGCCGGCCGTGAAAAAGAAAATCATGTAAGCCTGGGGCGACCCTATGACCGCCCCCAAAAACACGGCGCATAAAGCGCCGAAAAAGCCTGTGCCAAGCTGGTCGGGCGCAAAGTAGAGGCGTGCGATAAAAACGATGAAGGACCAGCAAAACGCTACTTGGCCTAAAATAGAGAGATGCTCCATGCCCAGGGGGGAGTGGTTGTTAAAAAGCAGGTTAAGCCGGGTTTGAATATTGGCGAAGCGTTTTCCCAATTCCGGAGAAAGCTGCTGGGTGGTGTTAACCAGATCCGTCAGGCCGGGTTCGCAAAAAATCCAAATCGCCAGTATCTGAAAGACGAGAACCGACAAAGCCGCCATCCCCAGGCTTGTGAACAACCTGCGCTTGGTGAGCAGACTCAGCAAAAACAGGTCTATGGGCAGCATCACCAGGACGCCGGCGCCCATGACCGCTCCCGGACCGGAGCCTGTTGCCGCCAGGCATCCGTAGCTTAAGGCCAATGCCGCGGACCCCAAAATCATGCCCGTGTTGCTATACCTCCATCCCATGATCACGCCCGCGCTGAACACGGCGTAAGGAAGGACGGGCAGGAGTTGCAGCAGGGCGTTCGCCTTTCCTGCGTCCCCCACCGTTCTCACGAGATCAGGCCACCAATAGACCATGATGCTCGAAATGATTATCAGGAGACCTGGAACCAGAAGGGGATAACCGACTTTCTTGATGGAAAAACCCACACGCACTCTCGCAAGTTGCCAAATTTGAAGGCTGAATCGGGACGCTGCCAAGTTGACGTATTCCTTCTTTATCAGGCCTTGGGTGGGTCTTTCAAGTCCGGACTTTAAAAAGGTGATTTTCCTTAGCCCGCCCCGCGCCTATGGAATGCTTCTTGCAAATTCCCCCTGTGTACGAAAATCCTTACGCCCCATATTCCTTAAGGAGCTGCCAACATGCAATTGGATAACGAAACCCTGCAAGATATTGTAATAACGGTAAAAGAAGTCCAACAAATTTTTCAGGCCCCAGCCCCGGACCCGGAGGGCATTGACAAATCCAAGGCGCAGGTCGGCGAATTATTGACGACCCTGGAAATGCTCATGGCCGAAGAACTGATGGAAATATGCGACAATCTTCTGGTCTATATGGACGATAAATTGGGCGACGGGCCGGCCCTGGAGGCCTGCGCAACGCTTTCTTTCGCCTTGGACGCGTTGTTGGAAAGCCTGGACCGGGCTCTGAACGGAGACCATGGGGATTACGGCATGGCCGAGGTCATGGCCATTTTGTCGGGACAGACGCCTTTGCCCGCTCAGGAGCCGGAGGCCGCCGCCGAGGATGCCGCAGCGGACATCATAGCGGATGCGTTAGGGGAAGACTCAGGGGACGGCCTGCCGGACGTTTTGGACATGTTGGAGGACTCCCTGGCCCCGGTCGAAGCCTCGGGCCGCGCCTTCGCAGGCGAGTTCCAAACGCCGCCTCTTCTCCAGGAAGCGTCCTCCGCCCCCAAAGAAACCCAGCCCAAAATCATGCCCCCCATTGTGGAAATGTGGAGAATGGACACGGAAGATTTTATGGATACCTTCCAGAAGCATCTGGAAGTGGAAGGCGGGTCCGTATGCATCAGTCAAGATGAAAACGGCGAGCCCACTGTCACGCTATCCATTCCCCGGGATAAAATCGGAGGCATCCAGGCCGCCTTCACAGGAACCCTGGCTTCCGGCATGACCAAAGAGGCGGGGATGGATCCGGCCATGGACGGGACCGAAATTATCACCAAGATGCTGGAATTCATGAAGGCACTTTCTGCGGGAGATATTGACGAGGCGGAAACAATCCTGGAAGGCGTTACCAAAGGCTCCCCGGGCTTTGGCCTCTTTGGTGAAATAGGCCAGATGGCCAGAGCGCTGCATGAATCTTTGCGGGAGTTCTCCAACACCCTGGATCCGGAAATGAAAGGACTGGTGGAGGAAAAGCTGCCCGACTCCAGCCTGCGACTGGAGCACATCATCGAACTCACGGAAAACGCCGCCTCCACCACCATGGACCTGACGGAGGTTATTCAGGAGAGAAATGAAAAAAGCATGGCCCTCATGGACAAGCTGAAAAGCTCATCCAGCGACGTGGAAGTCCTCATGGCCTCCCTGGACAAATTGATGGACCTGGCAACGGAGAACAAAGACCAGCCCAGCGCTGAAAATATCCCCATCATGCATGGCCTTTTGCGTATGGCCCGGGAAAAAGTCCAGGCCTGCGGCGCCGCGACCGACTCCATCATGGAGTCCACCACAGCCACCAACAAGGACCTCGTGGACATCTTTACGGCCCAGGACTACCAGGACCTCACCGGTCAGGTGATTCAAAAAATCATCACCCTGATCAAGGAACTGGAATCCAAACTGCTGAACCTGGTCACCAAATTCGGCGTGAAAGTCTCCAAAGACAAAACCGGGGAGCAGCAGGAGGAATTGTACGGCCCCTCCCACGCCCAGCGGGACGACGCGGTTCACTCCCAGGACGAGGTGGACGCCTTGCTCAAGGAGTTCGGTTTTTAATCGGCGCCACGTCCTTTTTGCCTCGCCCCCTTGATTTTTAGCTCCGAAAATGCTCAAAAAGAGTCCGGCTTGAGAAGTTCCTCAAGCCGGACTCTCAAGGACCGAACCCGCGCTTCACGCGTGCGGTCCCGAAACCATGTAAAACCATAAGGAGCTTTACGCCATGGATATGTCCAGCATGAACCGGGACGAATTGTTTATGTATGTAGAAGGCCTCATCAAACAAAAAGGTTACTCCAGCGTGACCGAAACCTGGAGGCAGATTGCAGCCCGCATCCAAAAGGACGACCCTGAGTTCGCCGCCTTTTTATGCGAGGCCGAGGACAACTGGGACGATGCAAACTGATCCTCCCCCCTCCCCTGTTTAGAAGACAACCAATTCAGCTTTAGCCAGGAGGCTCAGCCTTGCTCCAACGCACCTTTATGCACATTCAGGGAATCGGCGAAAAAACGGAAAAACGCATTTGGAGCAAGGGGATAGCCACCTGGCAGGATTTTCTCGACTGGCCCGGCCCCGTGTTCTCCCCGGGGCGGGACAGGGTGATCCGGGCCGCCCTGGAAGAGTCCCTTGTGCACCTGGACGATCCGGCGTATTTTAAAAAACTGCTGCCTTCCAATCAAGCATGGCGGATGTATCGCCGCTTCAAAGGCAAAACCGCCTTTTTGGACATCGAAACCAGCGGCCTGGACCAGGACATGCACGAAATCACGGTCATCGGCGTGTATGACGGCCAAAAGGTTTTCTCCTACGTGAACGGATTCAATCTGCCTGACTTTGAAATCGACATCGCCGAATACGACATGGTCATCACCTTCAACGGAGCCATGTTCGACCTGCCCTTCATCAGGCGGTCCTTTCCTTCCATCACCCTGCCCGAGGGGCACATCGACCTCATGCATGCCTTGCGGAAACTGGGATACCGGGGCGGCCTGAAAAAAATCGAAAAGGACCTGGGCATCAGCCGCGGAGAGGATATCGACGGGCTGGGAGGCTACGAGGCCGTGCTCCTGTGGAGAGATTGGCGAAACGGCGATAAGGCCGCCCTGGACCGCTTGATCGCATACAACACGGCGGACATCGTCAACCTAAAGCCCCTCATGGAACTGGCCTACGACAGATTGTCCTCCCAGACGCTTGCGCCTATTCAGTAGCCCTCGCGTCACGGTCATGCAAGAAGCCTGATCATAAAAACCAGCAATCGCAACCTTTTCCATATCTTGAAAAACGACGCTGGGTCCCCGCTTGCGGTCGATCCTGAAAAAAACGGATCTCCCTTGCGGGGATGACGGGCAATTTGGGCGATGAAAATTGAGCCGGGCGTTTGCCGCCGCCTGCTTTTGTTGGGTTTCGCAAGCTCTACCCAACCTACGCCTTTTCATGTAAAAATAGTAGGTTGGGTAGAGATAAGAAAATCGCTTCCAGGGCTGGAGCTCTCTTAGCACAGGAACAATAATCGAAGTCATAAAACTATGTTCGAAACCCAACAACTGGCTTTATTCCACTTGCGCGGCGGCAACTCGCCCTAACTCAAAAACTCGGTGCGTTCGATCAACTCCTCCTGCATGTTCCGGTTCAGCTTGACGAAATACGCGTTGTAGCCCGAAATCCGCACGATCAGCCACCGGTAATCCTCGGGGTGGTCCATGGCGTCTTTCAGCATGTCCGTGGTGAGCACGTTAAACTGCCATTGCATGCCGCCAAGCTCGAAATAGCTTTGCAAATAGCTGGAAAAATAATCCAGGGTCTTGGAGTGGGAGTCCCCGGCGTGAGGCGCCAGCTTGACGTTAAAGGCGATGTTGTTGGGCATTTTCAAATGATTCAGGGCCGCCACGGACCGGATGTTGGGCAGCACCTGCTCGGCCGAGCCGGGCGCCGGGGTCAGGCCGGGGGTGAACGCCTTGCCTCTTTTCCGTCCCGAAGGCAGGGCGCCGGACAGCATGCCGAAGCCCACATGATAGCTGATGGACCAGAATCCCGGCCAATAAGCCCCGCCCCGGTAGTTCTTTTGGGGAATGTACACGTCGTAGCAAAAATCGATCAGGTCCTGGGCGATGGAAATGGCTTCCTCGTCGCCGGAACCGAATTTGGGGATGCGGTTCACCCGGGCGTGAACCACGTTGGCGTCCCCTTCGAAGTCCCGGGCCAGGGCGTCCAGGAGAGCGGGAAAATCCAGGGCCTTTTGCTCGTAAATGAGCTTTTTGATGACCATGAGGCTGTCCACCACGTCCGTGAGGGACACCATGGCCACTCCGGAGGTGTTGTACATGGCGCCGCCGTCGATGAGGTCCTTGCCGTTTTCCATAGGGCCGGTGCTCATGGCCGAAAGCACGGGCGTGGGATGAATGTATTGATGGCTTTTACCCAGGTAATTGTTGATCTCCACGGACATGTCGCACAGGTATTTCAATTGGGTCTTGTAGGCCGCCAAAAAGTCTTCGTAGGTCGTAAAGTCGGCGGCCGCCTCTCCGGTCCGAGGGCCGATCAAATCCCCCATGACCGGATGCACTCCGTTGTTCAGGGCCATTTCCAGGGCCGCCACCATGTTCACCAGCATGCAATTGGTATGGCCGTAATGCCTGCCTACAATGGTGGGCTCCACGCATCCGGTCACGCCCCAGTCCCGGGCGTCTTCTATGGGGATGTCCTGGTGAACCAGGGCGTCGATCATGGCTTTGTCGTTATGGATGCTGGGCGAGGCCACCATGTTGATGTTCACCTCGGCCAGCCGGCGCAGGTATTCGGGGGAGTTGATTCCCTCATAATACCTGGCGTTCAGGTTGGGGTCCTGAAAGCAAAGCATTTCGGCGGTTTTCAAAATGATGTAGCTCATGTCGTTGACCGCGTTTTCCCCCTCCCGGGTGACGCCGCCCACGGTCACGGTGTCGTCGGATGAACTGCCGCCGAAGAGTTTGTTGCCCACACTGGGCATGAGGGGGTCATGATCGTTCAGCTTAAGAAAAAACGACCCCACCAGTTCGATGGTTCTTTTGACCACCTCCTCGCGGCCCTTATCGGTCTTGACCCGGGCCATTTCCTTAACCAGCAGGGGTTGGAGAATCTGGTCCAAACGGCCTATGGAGAGAGCGGAATTGGCGTTCTCCACATGCAGGCAGACAAAACTGATCCAGATGGCCATGAGGCCTTCATATACAGTGCGGGCCGGCTTGGCCGGAACCCTTTCGCACACCTGGGCGATTTTCTTCAACTCCGCGATGCGGACGGCCTCCTCCGGATCTTCCGGGTCCATGGCCGCAATTTGATCCACGGCCTCGTATTTCAGGTTTTCGGCGTAGGCCAGCACCCCTTCCACGGCCGCGTACAGGGAACGGTAAAAAAGGATCTGATCCTGATCCGTCGCCTCCTGCTCCCGCTTCCGGGCTTCCTTGCCCACGGACTCCAGGCCTTCCTCCACCACCTTCCTGAAATCCGGAATGGTGTGGGAAATGGCGTTGTTCTTCATCATAAAATAAAGGACGAACCGCTCCTCCAATTGCTGGCTCACGGGGTTGCCGAACTCCCGGCGGCAGTGCTCCCGCACGTTCCGGTCCATCCAGTAGGGAAACACCTCAAAGTTCAGGATGCGGGCTTCCTCCTCGCTCAAATCGTTGGGATTCAGCTCCCGGTCCATGATGGTGGTCAGCTCAGGCCAGATGGTGGTGCCGATCAATTCGGGATACACGGGCACGCCCACTTCCTTGGCTGTGGTGGAGCCGGCGATGAGCTGCTTGTCCGTAATGATGGGCTTTTTGCAGCTCATGACGTGCTTCATGGCCAGGGCCTGACGCAGGCCCGGATGCCAAGGGGCGCCGCTCTGGTCGGTTTCAAACCCCTTTTTTCGGTGAAACTCGGTCAACAGCCTGGCCCTTTCCGAGCATACGGCGGGCTTGGTGGAGAAGCGTTTGTTCTTCAAATATTTCAGGCGGGGAAAATCCTCCAGGGTCAACCGGCCCAGGTATGGATCTTCCAGGAATTCTACGGCGTCCACTTTTTTATCCAGGGTTTCGTTTTGGAGCTTACGCCGTTTTTCCCCCTGGTCGATATCTTGAATACGGGCGAAGAGCTTACTTTCCTCGGACGCCTTTTTTTTGCTCAAAAGGTTGTTCGCCAGGGTGGTAATGTAAGAAAATCGGGTGAGGTAGGACATGTTGCCTGTATAGGACATTTCGTTGCTGAGCAAATAGTCCAGGGACTCCTCCGGGCTTTTGGAAAAAATCCGGGCCAGGGTCTCCTTGTCCTTATAATAGATGATCACGTCCGGGTTGGAAATTTTGCCTGGGCCCGTGCGCACGTTCCCCTCGTTGATGATTAAAAAAATGTGGACCTTATCGTCCCTTGTGGAAAACTGATACCGGGCGTTAAACACGAATCCCGTGTCCTTGTTCACGATTTCCTTGCGAAAGGCGGGGCTGATCCTGAACAGCAGGGCCAGCATTTTCAGGGACATTCTAAAAGAAGCAACCCCCAATTCCGTCTTGACAGCCTTGACCATAATTCTTCCCCCCTGTATGTATGATGGTAGTCTGAGCCATAATTGTTCGTATGGGTGAAAAGCCCTATTCTTGTAGGTTTGCGACCGCTTATATAAATGCAGGAGTCCCAAAAGATGATCCAGATGAATCCCATTGGAACCATTCATACGCCGTTTAAAGAAACGCAAGGAATGCCCATCCAGCCGGCCGGCGCCAGGGGGGTTGAAGGTGCGCTGGAGGTGCTGCCGGAACTCGCCGAGGGGTTAAAAGACGTGGACGGGTTCTCCCATGTCATTATATTATATCACTTTCACCAAAGCAATGGCTACAATTTAAGAGTGACTCCTTTTTTGGATAAGGAGGAGCGGGGCGTGTTTTCGACCCGGGCGCCCAAAAGACCCAACCCCATCGGGCTTTCCGTGGTGGAGGTGGTCAAGGTGGAGGGAAACATAGTGCACGTGAAGAACATCGACGTCCTGGACGGCACGCCCCTGCTGGACATCAAGCCCTATGTGCCCAAGTTCGACACGCCGGAGTTCTCGCGCACCGGATGGCTGGAAGAAGCCCAAAAGAACGCCCGGAAAACCCGTGCGGACGAACGGTTTAAATAGACCCTAATAAGGAAGCAATTATGAAAACGATCAAGCGGTTAACCGTTTTGATGATGCTTATCCCGGTCCTTTTCTGGACGGGATGCTTATACAACGAAAACGCTGCAACATCTCAGGCGACGCCCGAAGCCGTATTCACACTCCGGCTCATGCACGTGAACGACGTCCATTCCCATTTGGAGGAAATTCCCGCCAGCCTGATTCTGGACGGAGAAAAAACCTACCTGACCTTGGGCGGCATGGGCCGCCTGGCTTACAAGGTCAAGAAAGTTCGGGGGGAATATCCCCAATCTTTGCTCCTGTGCGCCGGAGACGCCGTGCAGGGGACTTTGTACTTTCCCACCCATAAAGGAAAGGCCGAGGCCGATTTTATGAATCACTTGGGATTCGACGCCATGGTCTTGGGAAATCACGAGTTCGATAAAGGAAGCGTTTTTACGAGACAATTCGCCAGCGAAATGAATTTCCCCGTCCTGGCGGCCAATATGATCATGAAAACGAACGGAGCGGGGGTGTTCAAGCCGTACACCATTAAAAAAGTCGGCGGAGAAGAGGTGGCGATAATTGGGCTGATAACGCCGGAAACGGCCACGATTTCCAATGCCGGGCCCTACGTAGTATTCAATGATGAAATCAAGACAGCTCAACAAATGATCGCCAAGATTGAAGAACAGGGAATCAATAAAATCATCGTCCTTTCCCATTTGGGATACGGCCGGGACATGGCCCTGGCCAAGGCGGTCCCGGGCATTGACGTGATCGTAGGCGGGCATACCCACACCCTTTTGGGAGATTTTTCATCTGTAGGCATGAAAGCCAGCGGCCCCTATCCCACCGTAATCATGAACCCGGAAAACGAACCCGTGTACATTGTCCAAGCCTGGGATTGGGCCAAGGGATTGGGAATTCTCGACGTGAAATTTGACCAGGAAGGAGAAGTGGTCCAATGCGGCGGCCGTTTCACCCTTCTGGCCGGGGACGATTTCCTGAGAAAGAACGCTTCCGGAAAAAAGACGCCGGTCTCTCCGGAGGTTAAACAGGCCATTATGGCGTCCATACAAAGCAATCCGGAAATCGAAGCGACCCCGAAAGACCCGGAAGCCATGGCTCTGTTGGCCAAGTATTCCCAGGGAGTGGAAGCATACCGCCATCAAGTTGTAGCAAAGGTCGGCCGGGATTTGCTCAACGTGCGCATTCCGGGCTCCGCCCATCCCGAAACCGGCGAAGTACTGAAACAAGGAAGCATGGTCGCGCCCCTTATCGCCCAAAGTATGCTCGATAAATGCCGGAGCGTGGGCCAGAACGTCCAATTGAGCATCCTAAACGCTGGAGGAGCAAGGACTGACGTCCAGGCCGGCCCCTTGACCGTGGCGGATGTTTATAACCTGCTGCCTTTCGGCAACACCGTATACGTCCTGGACCTTTCCGGCCAGGAAATCAGACGGGCCATTGAAGAAGCCGTGGATCAGGCCTTTGATCCGGTCAAGCCCAATGCCGGAGGATTTCCTTATCTGGCCGGCGGCCGGTTCGATGTTGTTAAGGATAACGCCCCCGGTCAGCGGGTTTCGGGTTTGGAGTATATGGACGATGCGGGAAAATGGACGGCAATCAAAGACGGCGAGTCTTATAAAGTTGCGGTCAACGGATTTATGGCCCATGGCGGGGACGGATACTCGATCCTGGCGAAATCCAAGGGAGAACGCCTGGACACGGGCTTTGTGGACGCCGAAGTGTTCATGGAATACGCCAAAAGCCGCCGTGTATTGCAGCCCTTGCCGTACGCTTGTGTAGAAATGAAATGATGTAAAGCAACAGGGCGAACCCGAAAGGATTCGCCCTGTATTGTTTTCAATGCTTTTTTTAGGAACGCCGTCTTAAAAGCCGGGCAAGAGGGCGCACGCCTCTCCCAACCCTGTTCAGTCTCCTAAATCGCCGCCCTTTTCCTTACTGAATGGGCCGCACTTCAATTTCCACCCGGCGGTTCATGGCGCGTCCATCCGGGGTGTCGTTGCTGGCGATGGGCATGACTTCGCCCAGGCCGATGGCGGTGATCCGATGAGCCGGCACGCCGTAGGAGATGAGAATATTCTTCACCACATTAGCCCGGCGTTCGGACAGTTGCTGGTTGTACTCTTCGGAGCCCGTGCTGTCGGTATGGCCTTTGACCATGATCTGGGTGTCGGGATACTTGACCATAACCTGGGCGATGTCCCGCAAGGTTCCCTGGGCGGCGGGCTGAACCGTGGAGGAATTCACGGCGAACAGGATGGAGTTATCCATGGTGACAACCACCTTGTCTTCCTGCACTTCCACCTGGGTGTTGGGAATCTGTTCCAGTTCCTGGGCTTGCTTGCCCATTTTATGGCCAACCGCTGTGCCGACCGCCGCGCCGGCCACGCTTCCTATCAGGGCGCCTTTGCCCATTTCGCCTTGGGTGGAGCCAATCAAAGCGCCTAATGCAGCCCCGGCCGCCGTTCCGACCGCGGCGCCTTGTGCGGTCTTTCTTTGGGTGGTGTTCATATCCGCACACCCCAGCATGCCGAGACTCACAATCAGAATAATCGTAACGGGGATGCCAATGCGACGCATAAAAGTCATTTATCATGCCTCCTTGAAAGATTTTTTTTATAAACCGGCCCGCCTGATCCATTTCCCGGCGGCCCGATCCTCCGAATCCAAAGCACTGCGTTCGTAATATAATGTCGCAAATGAATTGGAAAAGGACAACAAGAATTTTTCCAATCATTCCTTAATTTGCCCTATTTCACCATAGAGCATTGATGCAGATCACTATCCGGGCTTTAATAATTCGCCTAACAGGCTAAAAAGATATGAAAAAACACCTGGCGCATGGACGATTACAGACTCCGGACCGGCCAGGCGAAAAAATCCTCGCCGGTCTTAAATCCCACCCCGATCCTGCCATCCTGGGTGTACAGGACCCAGGCGTAGGAAGGATCAAACACGCTGGTGGTGGAGGACCAATATCCCAACTCCACATGGGGAAAAGGATGTCTTGGAGCCAAAGCCGGGGTGTGGGCGGTCAGGTCTATCAGGCTGTCCAACTCCCGGATATTGGGCAGGCGCCAGTCGTTAAAGCCCATGGCATCGTCTTCGTTCAATTTTCGGACAAGCTCCAACGCCTGGGGCCAGGATACGGGCTTGGCTGGCAAAGAACTCGTCTGCATCCAGCCAAGGCCGGTCAGGGAATCCTCCGCCCAGTTTTCATGGGTGATAAAGCGGTCGGCTGATGGATCGGTCTTTCGCCCTGAACCGGGTTCGTCTTCGCGGACCGGCCAGACCATATAGGAGCCGTGCTTCATGCCGGAAAACACCCGGGCGCCGCCCAGATGCAAGTACCACGCCTGATTGGGAAACCGGGCGCAGGAGTCCGCAGTCCAGTAATATCCGGCGAATACGTTTTCAAAGGGATGCCCCTTGGGCAAGGCCGGATTGATCTCCGTATGGCTGATAAGGGAAAAAAGCTGGGGCCGCGTGGGCAGTCGCCAGCCGGAATAGCCGTGGGCTTGGTCCCGGTTCATGGCTTGCACGGCTGCCAGGGCTTCCTCCCAGGAAAGGGGAAACTCCTCGGGGTTGGCGTCCTTGGTCCACATGAGGCCGGTGAGGTTATCCAACACGCACGGGCCTTCGTCCGTAAAACGCAGCTCAGGCCAGGGCGCGCCGGTTCGAGTTTCTCCGTCCTGGCCCGTCCCCTGGCAAGGGATCGTCTTTCCGTCCTGGTCAAAGCATTGGGTCTGATCGGTGGCTATGGGCTTGGACATTATGCATCCACTCCATTGGATTGTTTTGCATCTTGCATTTTAGCAGGCATGGCATGTTCAAGGAAAGGAGGGATGATAAACATTGCATACTGATTATTCTCAATTCGCCTCAAGCCGATAGTGCTCTTTTAGTTGGTTAACAGCCATTCCCGTTCGATTTCAGAGGCGGAGACGGCCAGATCCAAACGTTCCGGTCCGACGTCTATGGTAAGCCTGTTGCCGTCTTCAAACTCCCGGAGTTTCAGGCTATTAAGCTGCTCGGAGGAGAATGAAACCTTTTTACGCTTTTTGAAAACGTCTTTCCAGAAATCCATGCCGTTATTACGCCCCAAGGATCTCCTGTTAAACATAAACGGCTTGGCGCCCGGATCGTATTGCAATTCGGGATAGCCCACTACCATGCTTTCGGGGGAACTGGGCCTAAGCATTCTATACAGCATGAAAAATGCGAAAATCCCCCCGATTGTCCATCCTCCCAGCCAAAAAACCAAAAACCATTGAATGTGTTCCAGGCCTCCGCTAACCAGCCTGATAAAAGCGGTGATCCAACCGACGGCCCATCCCATGAGCCAAAACATAAGGAACCCGGCCGAAAAAAAGCGCATTATGCCGCCCGAAGGGTGAGGGATGACGATTTTTTGGCGTCCGTTTTCCACTTCCAATTTAATTTTCGAGCCGTTCGGAGGCGCGATCATGGCTGAGTCCTTTCAAAATAAACGTGGTTTTTGAAACTGTTTTGCATCGTTAAATAGTGAAACGCCCCATTAAGCAAGGCAAATGAACCTGTAAATGAATATCAATGAATATCAATGAATATCAATGAATATCAAAAAAGCATACGGATATCCATGATAAAGTCTCATCAAATGGCGTGTTGATGGAGTTAAGGAAAGATGCATGACTTTGGAGAAAAAATGGGGGGCGGAAGGAGGATTTACTTTTTAGGCAATCTTGCCTATGTTAGTCGATGTTTGGGTGGGGCTGGAAGCAATAAGCGCAATGCGGCGACTCCCTTAAGTCGTCTTCCAATTTTCAAAAATTAAAGTCGGTGCTAAAAACCATCAAGGCCATTGTAGGGGCAAGCCATGAAAACCGTAAAAAAAACGACGCTGGGCGATAAACTTTTCGACCTTTTATCCTCGGGCAAGGTGTGCCTGGGGCTTCTGGTTTTGTATCTGATCAATCAGTGCATAATCGCCGTGATTGTCCATCCCCTGGGCGCGAACATGCTGAACCTGCAAATGACCATGAACGGCCCCATGTTCGCCAAGATTGTCCAGGGCTGGACCCCGGATCAACTCAGCGCCTACTACCACCATTTCTATTTCGACTTTCCCCACCCCTTTATTTACGCAGCTTTTCTGGCCTCGGCCGTGGCGACCCTGTCCAAACAGCTTGGCGCTGCCAAGGCGTCCATGCACCGTTTTTTGTTTTATATGCCTTTTGTGGCCGCAACCTGCGACCTATTGGAAAACTGCCTGCACCTTGTGATGATTCCCATGGTCCCGGACGTTCCGGGCATCCTGGTAGTCATCAGCGGGGCAGCCACGAACATCAAATGGTTTTTAGCGTTTACCTGTTTGGGAGGCGTGGGATACCTGGGCCTTAGAAGGCTGTTGATCAAAAAGGTTACGGGGAAGTGAGAAGCGGTGAAAGCAACGTTTAAAGCCTGATGTTTCGCCATACTGTCATGAATCGAGTCAGGCGCACTTATGTTGGGTTCGAAGTCCAAAATCAGCGAAGGCTGCGTGATGCTTGAAAGCCGGACTTCTTAACCCAACCTACGATCCTGTTCGACGCGACGTAGATATTATGGGTAATACGGGCGGCGATTCAGGCCAAGGGGGTTGACCCGCTCCTTGAAACCGTGGGTTAAGTAATTGGAAGCTGTTAGTTTTCAATCACTCAGAGCCACATCAAGGAGGGGTCATGAACAAGGTACTTTATGTCGGAATGGATGTCCACAAAGAAAGCATCGTTGCAGCAACGGCGGAAGGGGCAAGCGGAGAGGTTGACATGTTCGGAACATGGCCTAACAACACGGCGGCGGTGGATAAAATACTGCATAAGCTGTCTTCCAAAGGGAGAGATCTTCGGTTCGTGTATGAGG